>CATPCK010000610.1 GCA_955652655.1 uncultured Ktedonobacteraceae bacterium
TGCTCAAAAGGTGCTCAACCGGTACATCTACAAAGGCAGGGTCAGAGACGTAGCGATCCCTGTCCGCGAAGGCCAGCTTTTTCGCTTCTAGCATCAAGTGCAAGTATTCGGCAGTCTGGTGGCCAAGGGCCCTGAGATCATATCCTTCAAGGATGTTGAGCATCTCCAATGCAGCTATACCTTGTGAATTCGGCGGAAACTCGTAGATATCATACCCGCGATAGTTCGTTGAGAGCGGCTCAACCCAATCCGATCGATGTTGTTGCATATCTTCCATGGAGAGCACGCCGCCACAGCTTTGGATATATTCAGTGATTGTACGCCCCAATGGGCCACGATAAAAGGCGTCGCGCCCCTCTCTTACAAGTGTTCGATAGGTGCGGGCCAGATCAGGTTGCCGTAAAATGGTACCAGCCTTGAGCAATTGTCCCCTTGGGAAGAAGACCGATGTTGTACTCTCCCAGGCTTTGAGCACAGGCTCAGCGCGGCGTAGCCAGCCACTGAATTTAGGACTGACAGGCATACCTTCCTCCGCGTAGGCAATAGCCGGTGCAAAGACTGTCTCCGTTGAAAGTGTCCCAAAACGTCCCAGAGCCTCAAACCAGCCATCAACTGCACCTGGCACGTTAATGGAGAGCGGACCTCTATCGGGAATCTCTTTCATGTCTCTGGACATAAAATATTCAGGTGTCATCTGTCGCGGAGCACGCCCACTGCCATTCAGTGCATGTAGTCGCTGTGATTTGGCTTCCCAGATGAGCATAAAGACATCACCACCTGCCGAACAGGTCGATGGATAGACGACAGTCATAGCCGCATTCGCAGCAATGGCAGCGTCAATAGCATTTCCACCTTGTGTCAGAATGGAGAGGCCAGCCTGGGTGGCGAGGTAGTGAGCGCAGGCGACCATACCGCGTGTACCCAGCACGGGTTGTTCGGAGAGCATAGCGGGAGACTCCGTTTCTACAACATAGCACCAACAATGTTGTATACAATTATAGCACATAGAAATACCGTGACACCTGGCAAAGATACCACGGCTATTGGATGGCTATGCTACGTGCTTGCTCTTGTTAACCTTTTTTCTGCTGACTCTCCGCCAGTTCTTTCACACGCAGCACGTGATCCTTGTGACAGATCACGGTTTTGTCGTCCATTTCAACCACGACTATATCTTCCAGCCCAATAGTGTAGACCTGGCGTGATGTATCATTATAGACAAAGGTATTCTGACACTCCAGGCCAACGTGGGGACCAACGGCACCCACTCCATGTGCATCCGAAGGAAAGAGCGAGCCATATTGCTCCCAGTTACCAACATCATTCCAGCCAAGATCGGCGGGTATAACGACAAGGTTTTTCGTCTTCTCCAGGATACCGTGATCGATAGAAATAGAGGTCAGAGTCGGCCAGATTTCATCGATCATCGAGGTTTCCTGTGGCGTTCCCATAGCACTGACAATGATATCTATTTTTTGCATCAGTTCAGGAAGATGGGTACGCATTTCAGCCAGAATCGCCTCTACTTTCCAGATGAACATCCCGCTATTCCACACATAATGACCATCTTTCAGATAGCTCTGTGCTGTCGACAATTTTGGTTTTTCAACGAAGCGCTCAGCCAAAAATGCCTGATGCCCATATCCTTCACCCACCGGATCAGCAAAACGAATATAGCCATAGCCCGTTTCGGGCGTCGCCGGTTTAATGCCAAGCGTCACGAGATAGCCCTGCTCGGCCAATTGATAGGCAAGCCACAGAGATTGATGAAGCGCTTCAACATTGGCAACTACCGCGTCGGCATGGAACGAGGCCATGATGGCCCGCGGGTCATGCCGCGCAATGAAGGCCGCGATCCAGGCAATGGCGGGCGCAGAATTGCGGCCCATCGGTTCACCCAGAATGTGACTTACAGGGATAGATGGTAAGTGCTCCTGGACTAATCCAGCCATTGAGCGTCCTGTGACTACCCAGGCTCGTTCGGGTGAAATAAGTGGAGCGACGCGCGCCAGCGTTTCTTGTATCATACTTTGACCACTGGGAAGTGGCAGAAATTGCTTGGGGAAACTGGGCGTACTAAGTGGCCACAGCCGTGTCCCGCTTCCACCCGCCAGAATGACCGCATTGAGATGTTCCATACCGAATATATTCCTACCTCACATCATATTTATTTTCTACGAACCGCACTGTGCCAGGCATAGTCGGTTCATATTGAATGATGTTAGGATTGTATAGGGGTTTATGGGGACGTGTCAAATAAGGCGAAACCCAAAGTACATCCACACTAGTCAGAACACCCCAAGTATGATATGCTTGACAGGCAATGTTGAAACAGCACTCTTCCATATTCGACCTATTGAAAAGCAACAATAATAACCTGAAATACATTGAATATAGACGTATAGAGCGAGTATAGTGGGAAACGAAGAACAGTTACCGCCTCAGCCACAACAGGGATACTACGGCTGGCAATATGAGCAGGAACAACCAGACGCAATGGCGCAGCAGTCACCGGTTGCGCCACAGCCACCAGTGTATCCTCAACCACAACAATTCCCTCCTCCGTATCCACCACAGTCACAAGGAGGACAGCCATATCAGCAACTGCCACCGCGCTACCAGGAACCGATCGCTGATATGGGCAGTTCGCTCGGCCTTGGGCAGGGAATGGAGTATCAGTACTATGAAGTGCCCCAACCCTCTCAACATCTTCCCCAGCTGCGCCAGGCTCGCCTTCAACAGTTGCGCGAGGAGAGGATGCGCCGTCAACAGCGGCGCATGAAACCAGATGTCACCGCTACTTTCCCCTTCCGCGTGAAGAACCAACCGCCGGGGGCCAGGACACCTTTCCCTGCCACTCCCGAGCAGATGTCGCCATCCTGGGGCAATGGGGCTAACCCAGCTTTACACCCAGGCACACCGGCAGGTGCACCCTCACAATTTTCACCGGCGTTGGCGCCGCCCACGGAGGCATCACCTATTTTTCCACCGGATTCTTTGACGCAAATGGGGCAGAGTAGTTCATCAGGTCAACTCATAACTCCGGGTAACTCGCTACAAGCTTCATCTGAAGCCTCACAAGATACCGGCATGATTCAGCGGGTACATATCCGCCAGGCCACCTTTATCTTAACCGGCGCTTTCGTCGTCAGCCGTGTATTTGGGCTGGTGCGCACATTACTCTTTGCCTTCGTCTTTGGTGCAGGTGCCACTTCCGACGCGTATATACAAGCGTTTTACCTTCCCGACTTTATCTATAATGTCGTAGCTGGCGGTGCGCTGGCTTCAGCATTCATACCCGTCTTTACAAAATATATGGTTGGCGATAACGATGAAAAGACAGCCTGGCATGTTGCTAGCGCTGCGCTCAACCTTGCCATTGCCATCATGATAATACTGGCACTGATCGCTATCATCTTTGCAGGGCAAATCATACCGCTCTACAACCCGAAACCAGCCCTTATGAGTCCGCAGGTCTATGCCGCACACATCAACTTGATTATTTCGCTTGCCCGCATTATGCTGTTGCAAGCAATCATACTTGGTGGAGGCGTCATCGTCACCTCCGTATTAAATGCGCGTCAGAATTTCCTCTTACCCGCAGTCGGCAATGTACTCTACAATGTAGGCATCATCATTGGACTTCTGCCCGGTGTTTTCCTGGCATATTTTGCACAGCGCAATGATATTGCCGCGGCCTATACTGCAACCTGGGGTGTCGTCCTGGGCGCGTTCTTGCAGGTTGCTATCCAGCTTCCTGGTCTCGTCAAAGTTGGTATGCGCTACACCTTCACGTTCGACTGGCGCCATCCCGGCGTCATTCAAGTTGGGCGCATGATGGTACCGCGCATTATCAATGCCGCTATGCTCTACTTCTCAATTTTTGTTGACCGCTTTCTCATCACCTATCTCGGTGTTTCCCTTGTTGCAGATGCCGTCAGTGGCCTGGTCACCCAGTACTATCAAGCGCTCCAGATATTGCTGCTGCCTCTTGGTATTTTCGGTATGGCAGTCTCCACCGCGGCCTTTCCAACTTTAGCAGAGAACGTCGCGAAGGGGCGCTTCGATCGTTTACGCAATATCATCCAGGAAACGCTGCGCAGCATCCTGTTTATGTCTATTCCCTCGAGTGTTGGTTTGATTGTCTTAGGGCTGCCAATCGTCCAGGTGCTCCTCGAACATGGTGAATACAACCTGCAGAGCGCAATTTTCACCACCTTTCCTCTCGCTGGCTTTGCTATTGGCCTGGCCGGTCTCGCCTCGGCCGAAATACTTACACGCGCATTCTACGCCCTACGTGACGCTGTCACGCCCGTCATCGTGAGCGTGCTCCAGTTTGTCTTTAAGATTGCGCTGAGCCTTATCCTGATCAATATCGCGATCTGGGGACCACAGTGGGGAACGTTTGCCTTAGCATTTTCTACCTCCATTGCCGGTACGCTTGAAGCGGTCGTACTGCTCTGGATCCTGAATCAACGTGTTGGAGATCTCCAACTCCGCCTCATAGCTAACTTTCTCGGCCGTATATTGCTGGCGTCGCTGGCAATGGGGGCGGGACTTTTGATTCTCCGCTTCGTCCTCGATTTTGTTTTCGTCACTACTCACGATCGTGCCTTAGGGCTCGGAGGCTCTCTGCTGGCCCTGATAAAACTCTCAATAGAGTTGTTCGCGGGCATCTTCATCTACATTCGTGTGGCGCGTCGCCTTGGCATCGAAGAGTTGGGGCCGGTGAAACGTGTGCTCGATCGTCTGAAATTATCCTGGATTTAAGCCCATGAAACATCTTCGCCTCTCTATTATCGGCTTTGGCACCGTCGGCCAGGGGTTTGCCGAATTGCTTGCTGCCCGGCAAGCTTCGCTAAGACACGATTTCGAACTTGAGGTAACGCTCGTCAGCGTGGCCAACGCTCGCCATGGTTTCATCTACCGCGAAGCCGGGCTGGATATACCCACGTTGCTGGGGCTAGCAGCCTCACGACGCCCTCTTACCGAACATCCAGGCATCACTCACTGGATGACGAGCCTGGAAGGTCTCAAGGCAACGAGCGGAGATGTGCTCGCGGAGACAACGGGGACCAACCTGCGCGATGCTGAACCAGGCATGAGTCATATTTGTACGGCACTCACCCAGGGAATGCACGTTATTACGGCCAACAAGGGTCCTGCAGCGCTGGCAGCCCAGAAGCTCTTTGCGCTGGCGATACAGCACGATGTACAGTTGCGTATGGAGTCGACGGTGATGGCTGGCACTCCGGTGCTCAGCACGATACGCGAAGGTATGGCGGGCGCACATATCTCAGCTATTCGTGGCATTTTGAATGGCACCACCAACTATATTCTCAGCGCGATGGCCAGCGGTCGTGACTACAGCGAGGTCCTGGCAGAGGCCCAGGCTCAGGGGTACGCGGAAGCCGACCCGACCGCCGACGTTGAAGGCTACGATGCGCTGGCAAAAATACTGATTCTTGCCTCGCTGGTATTTGGGCGATCCCTCAAACCTGACGAGGTCTACCGTCAGGGCATTACGGCTATCACCAGTGAACAGGTAGGAAAGGCAGGCAAGAATGACCAACGCATCAAACTGGTTGCTTCGTTAGTATCGCATCCAGGGGATGCGATACTAGAGGCGAAAGTAGCCCCGGTTGAGTTACCACTGAGTGACCCACTGGCCCGCGTTGATGGCGTTCATAACGCCATCACTATACACAGTGACACCCTTCAAGAGGTGACTGTGATTGGCCCTGGCGCTGGCAGATTACAAACTGGCCAGGGCCTGCTGGCTGATTTGCTAGCCATCGCAAAGACTACCTGAATTAAACAGGGATTATTTACTACATCTTGTAAACTGGCGTATCTCGCACACCTGGAACCCTGAATACCAGCCGTACACTCCCACAATGTACAACATCACCATGCTGCAATAACTCAGGTTTGAGCGGTACAAGCGTTAATTCCCCCAGGCGTGTCTTGTTGCGGCTCTTGAGATCCTCGATATAGAAAAAGGTCTCCTCGTAACGAATGCGTACATGTTGCCGGGATACGGTCATTTTCTGATCGATAGCAGTGAGATCAATATCAGGGCTGAGACCTCGCTTCGGGTCTGTTCTACCAACAATGATATCTTTCTTAGTGATAGCGAAACGTTGGGTCTCTATGCCGCTATTCTCATAACACAGGTAAGCATAGGCGTTCGCGGTTTCTGGGAGCGTTTGTGCCGGGTCAGCAAGCACCGGGGAAGCGGTCGGGGAGTTACCAATGAGCGTCGCACTCATGGCAATATCGTTATCAATGCGTGGCATTTCGCCCGTCATACCAGCGCCATGCGCTGCATGTCCCGCGTCAGGACCAGTCGGTGAATCACCCAATATACGCCATTCCCCCGAGGTAGAACGACGAGGAAGCTGAATAGACTCAAGGGCAGCGAGCATATGTGCGGCATTGGCAAAGCGCGCGTAGGGATTCTTTGCCAGCGCGCGGTCCAACATATCCTGGAGTGCTGGCGACGTATCATGCTTGTACTGCGCCATGCGAGGTATAGCGCCTGTGCTTTGCAGCACACCCGTCTCAGCAGCATTTTTCCCGACAAAAGGTAGACGACCAGTCACCATCTCAAAGAGTAGTAACCCTAGCTGATAGACATCGCTCCACGGTCCTACTGGTCCTCCTCCTACGATATATTCAGGTGGAGAGTAGCGTGGATCAAGAAATCCTATATCATCAATCCGCTGACTACTGATGTAGCCGAGTGCATTGAGCAGTGAACGTAACCCGACATCATCAAGTTGTACGCGATCAGTCACTGTTACCGAGTCTACCGTGATGAGTTGTGGACGCAGGTCTATCCCTACTATACTCTGTTCATGTAATACCTTCACTCCCTGTACCATTTGTCGCAGGAGGTCAAGCGCACGTGGTACACCGATATTCTCGTTGTCCAGTACATGGCGCAAAGTGATGCCACGGGGAGGGTCGGTAGCAATGTAGGCATGCGTTCCATCAATGCCCCAATCATACACACCTATCACATTTGGAGAATGCAGCGAGCGACGTTTCTCCAGGGGTTGGAGCAGTTGCTGTATCGCCTGGGCATCCATTGCAGGTGGAAACTCGATCACCAGGAGGCCTACCACGTCGTTTGTATTGCGATTGTAAGCCGTATATGTGGTAAGCATTCCGCCGGCGGTAATCACTTGCCCAAGATGGTAAATGCCACCTATCTGTCGAGGTGATTTTCGCTTCTCTTCTCCCATGCGTGATCCCTCACTTCGCTCACAGAGAACATTTTGAAATTGTCACAAGAATAGCACAGAGCGGGGTCAGTGTCCAGGTAAGTTTTGTCTTTGGATGCGGCACTCTCTCAATGCTGAAGGCGAGAGATCAGTCGAACTGGCCCCTCGCCTTCAGTGTTACTATGCTTATAAGAGCGCAGCCATTAGTTATATAACTGCTGCTTTACATAGTCTATAATGGTCTGCCAGTTGCCGCTTGCGGGTTTCAGGATATACTCGCCATCTGACGCAGTTCCGTCCGCCAGGACGTTTTGATTGCTCAGGCCCACGCGATGGGCGTTGTTCAGATCCATCTTGAGCGCAAACTGCATCAAATCTGCCAGCGACATATTGGTATAGATGGCGTGCTGCAGAGCGCTTAGCGCATTATAGAGGCTTGGCCACGTGGATATTTGTTTGACTTTCGACAGGGCCGCCTTAATCATGATTTGTTGACGTGCAGAGCGCGCGAAATCGGAACCTTCCGCCGGGTTATCCAACACATAGCGGGCACGGGCAAACCGTATCGCCGTTTCCCCATTCATATGCTGCATCCCTTTAGAGAAATGCACCTTAATCCAGTTTGGGTTGACGTTGGGATCGTCGTTGGCCGGGTATTTCGCGGTGAACGAGTCGGGCACGTAGACATCGATACCACCGATAGCGTCGATGAATTCGCGGAATCCCTGGAAATTAATGGTCAACCAGTATTTAACGTCCAGGCCGGTCACCAGGGAGACCTTGGCCGCTGCCGCATCACCGCCATCCGCTGGTTTAGCGTTATTATTCGAACCATACTCGTATGCTGCGTTGATTTTGTGATATTGACCCGAGCCAGGAGGAATCTGCACCCATAGATCACGGGGAACAGAGACCAAAGTGGTATGGTGACTCTGGGGTAGCAGGCTCATTACCACCATCGAATCGGTAAGGTACGCTCCATCATGACTACCGCCGCCGTAGCCCATTACGAGCATATTTACGCGATCACCGGTCCCCATATAGCCCGTCTGAGTGCTCAGTGGTGACTGTGTAGAGACTGCTGAACCAAAGGCCAGGACGCGCTGCGCTGTGGTAATGGTCAAAACGCCAATAATACATACAAGCAGCAGGACAATCAGGCTTGTTATCAAACAGCCTTTACGGCGTCGCCGGGGTCGTTGCTGTGGAGCGCCTGCCGGCATTTGCCCTTGCTGTGGATAAGGATTGCGCTGGCCGCCAGGGTTGTTGGGATACTGTGGCGGCGTATATGCTCCCCCCGGTGAAGCCTGTTGCCCTGCTTGTGGATAGGATGAGTAAGGATATTGCCCGGCACCTGGATTCCTTCCAGCCACGGGCGGTCTATTCTGGACAGGATAGGACGACTGCGGTTGTTGATACTGTGGATACGCGTTCACTTGATTTCCCTGCGAGGGAGGTGGATATTGATAAGGCGTGCGTTCAGGTCGTTTAGATGGATCTTGAAAACTGCCAAGAACCAATTTGTTGCCCTGCTGGCCTTGTTGTGGGGCAGAGGGTTGCCGAGCCGGATCGGTTGGATCGTCCTGGTTATTATATGGTTCGTTTCGCATCAATTTTCCTTTTCCAGTGAATAAAGTTTAAAATTTATTCGATATACTATTATAACGAAATACCCCCCAACTTATCCCAAAAAACATCGAAGTTGCAAAATTCCCTCTCCTTTGGAAGGAAAGAGAAGAAAACCGCGTACCTGTGGATTTACTATACTTTACATCCGGCTATATCTCTCTATTGTAATGACGAATCAGAGCAGGTGAAGTTTCGCTTTTTTTATTTTTTCCAACTACTCGCCGCTGTACGATCTTTGCCATGGTGGGCGGCAACAATTTCGGCCATAATGGCGAGCGCCATTTCTTCCGGCGAAGCAGCTCCAATATTCAGGCCTATTGGGCCATGAATGTGGGAGATTTGTTCATCCGTCAACCCCTGCTTCTTGAGGCGTTCATTGCGCTCCTCACCAGTTTTGCGGCTGCCGATGGCCCCAATGTATCCTACTTGCCGCGACAGCACCACTTTCAACGTGGGTTCATCGAATTTAGGATCATGTGTGAGGACAGCTACTGATGTTGACGGGTTCAGATCCATTCTCTCCAATACCTCATCCGGCCACTCAACGATAAGTTCGTCAGCATGGGGGAAGCGCTCATGTGTGGCAAAGGCTGCGCGCGCATCAACGACCACGACACGGTAATTGAGGGTCTTGGCAAAGGTTGTCAGTGGAATAGCGATATGGCCTGCGCCGACAATAATCAGTGTTGGAGGAGGAGGAAAACCCTCGATGAAGACATCATAAGTTTCCGTGCCGGTGGAACTCTCGATAGTATAGGTATGTGTGTCTGCTTCACCATGCCAGATAGCATGGTCGGCGTCTTCAATGACCCTGGCATCAAGAGCCGCATTACCTAGTGTCCCATCGGTTCTCTTACCAGGAAAGACGAGGAGTTTGGCTCCAACATGCTCAATCCCACGAACCACGGTTGCCATCGCCACGCCTTTTTCCTGGTTTAGCTGATCTCTCAGCTCTTTATAGAGCTTACTCATGACGTCTTCTCTTTTCAAACCTACTCAGGTCTCACCATGCTAACGCATACATTTCACCAGTCCAACCGTTCAACGAAGACATGAATGGTGCCCCCACATGCCAGGCCTATCTGCTCGATATTCTCTTCTTCGGTGATACCAAACTCGAGCATCTGTGGCTTCCCATTCTCAATGACCTCCATGGCTGCCTCGACGACCGCGGGCTCAACACAGCCACCGCTGACAGAACCGGCCAGCTCGCCATCTTCACTGACGGCCAGTTTAGCGCCTGGCCTGCGGGGCGCAGAACCAGCCATAGAAACTACAGTGGCAACAGCCACGCGTTCACCACGCTCACGCCAACGCTCAATATCATGCAATACATCTCGCATAGCAAATCTCCATTTCTGCCCGTGCGACCCCAAGAAAAGGGTGCAAAGCCCTGGCTACTCCTTGCCTGTTTTCGTCCATGCAGCAAGCGCCTTACGCCGTCCGACAGCATTGCGTTCCGGGCGGCTATCATCAATTGTCGCCAAAAGATTACCCAGGTTGATCAAGCTATCCAGGTTATGGGCTGGTAAAAAATTGTCGATATATGGCAATGCTGTCTTCATACCAATGGTCAAAGGCCGATAATCAGGCGAACCAAGAAGGGGATTAAGCCAGATCAGCCGGTGACAACTGTGTTGCAAGCGGTCCATCTCGACCTCAAGCACACCTGCTTCACCGCGGTCCCAACCATCGCTAATCACCAGGACCACAGCGCCCCGTCCAAGGACGCGCCTGGCCCAATAATGATTAAAGTAATGTAGCGCATCCCCGATGCGCGTCCCTCCTGACCAGTCCTGTACAGACCTGGAAACATCTCGTACGGCATCATCAACGTCGCGCTTTTTCAGTTGACGCGTGATACGCGTCAGGCGCGTACCAAAAACAAACGCTTCGACATTCATTAAACCATTGGAAATGGTATGAATGAAATGCAACAACAAGCGCGAATACAGGCTCATCGAGCCACTGATGTCGCAGATAATAACCAGTGGGCGTGGCTTTTGTTTGGTTTCACGCCAGGTCAGTTCGAGGATTTCAGCACCGTATTTGAGGTTTCGACGCACAATACGGCGCATATCGGGATACGAACCCTTACGGGAAGGTGCCTTACGGTGCGTCGGACGCAACCCCAGGTGCCAGCGCATCTCTGCCATCAGCTTTTTGGCCTCCTGCACCTCTTCCCATGTGAAAGACTCGAAATCTTTTTTCCTGAGCATTTCAATAGCACTGTAGGCTGTTCCCTGTGGCTGTGCATCATCGTCGTCATCGTCTTCGTCGATACGCTCATGTGCTCGACGAGGCCGTTCACTCTGGCGCATCTCAGATCGCAAGTCTTTGCGCTGCTGCTCGTTTGCATTCATATGCTCAGCTAATCTTTTGCGCTCAGAGGGAGGAAGGCGCATCTGTCGTTCGTCGCGTTTTGCCGCGCCCCGTGGATTCTCAGCCTTATTTTGACGGTCCCGCATATACCAATAATAGAGAAACATCTGGTTAAAGAGCGCTTCCTGCTCGTGCTTTGCCAGCAGAGAGCATTTGAGCGTGTTATAAAAGTCCTCTTTATTGGTGACGTCGACAAAATTCAGCGTCTCGGCAAGATCAAGCATCTTCCGCGGCCCTACATCGATACCTACCTCCCAGAGGATGCGGCCAAATTCAGTCAGGCGATAGAGCAAGCGCTCGCCGCGCTCCAATTCCAGCGGACGCAGCGGGTTATCGGTAAAGTAATGCCCATTCTTCAAAGGATCTACGCTCATGGTTAAGAGGCTCCCCGCGCCTTCTGCACAACTTTGAAAAGGTCATTACCGCCGACTTTTAGCACGTCATCCTGATATTTGAGCAGCGCTCCCAACGTATCGCGCACAGGGCCTTCAACCAGCTCCAGTTGGTTAAGTGCCAGCAAGGAGCTAATCCAGTCCAGGGTTTCAGCAACACCGGGCGCTTTATACAGATCGTCACTGCGCAACTCGCGCACAAAGTAACATACCTGCCTGGCCAGTTTTTCGGGTACGCCCGGCATGCGAGCCAGCACGATGGAGTATTCTTTTTCCAACGTGGGAAAATCGATCCAGTAGTAGAGACAACGCCTGCGTAAAGCATCATGAATCTCACGTGTACGGTTTGAAGTGATGATCACTACCGGCGGCTCTTTGGCTTTGACCGTACCTATCTCTGGGATCGTGATTTGGAAATCTGAGAGTAATTCAAGAAGATATGCCTCAAACTCTTCGTCACTACGATCAAGCTCATCAATAAGGAGCACAGGCGTTTTGGCGTTTGACGCATCGATAGCCTGGAGTAGAGGACGCTTCATCAGGAAATCAGGCCCGAAGATCTCTTTGAGTTCTTCCTGGCGGTTAATACCTCCTGCTTCCATCAGCCGTATATGCAGCATCTGGCGTGTATAGTTCCATTCATAGACGGCGGTACTGATATCGATTCCTTCATAACATTGCAGGCGTATCAGTTGTGTGTCGAGGGCAGCGGCCAACACTTTGGCTATTTCCGTCTTACCGACACCGGGCTCACCTTCTAACAAAAGCGGCTTACGTCGTTTGAGAGCCAGGAACACTGCCGTTGCCAGGCTGCGATCGGCGATATAACTCTGGGCAAACATTGCCCTCTGCACATCTTCTATTGTATCAAAGTTTGAAAACTGTTGTTCCTGCTCCAAATGGGCCTCCAAAAAAATGAATTTGTGCTTTCCAGCACAAGGAAGTGTAACACTCATATTCTATGCTATAGATAGTGAAGTTATCAAGTTGGACAGTTTTTATGCTCAACCTTCTCACACTACAATTTTGCCCTCTTTCAAAAACAACACATCATCCACCCAGACTTCACCTTTCTGACGCAGATCACAGACCATATCCCAGTGCAATGCAGATTGATTCACACCGCCCGTCTCAGGATAGCTCGCGCCCAGAGCAAGATGAACCGTTCCACCCATCTTCTCATCAAACAACACATTCTTTGTGCCCCGATCAATACGGACATTGTTGCCAAAGGCAAACTCACCAAGATAGCTCGCGCCCGCATCTATCTCCAGCATATGCTCAAGGTACGCCTGTCCCTGGCGTGCGCACGCTTCAACTACTTTCCCCTCGTGGAACACCAGGCGCACTCCTTCAATCGCGCGGCCATCGTGTGATGCCGGAATGTCAAACTGAATCACACCCTTAGCACTGTCCTCAACCGGTCCCGTAAAGAACTCCCCGCTGGGAAAGTTGCGCTTCCCATCGCTGTTGATGAACGTGCGGTTTTTAATTGAGAGCTTCAGGTCTGTACCATCTCCCTGGATATGCACCTCTTTCTTCCCAACAAGCCAATCTACCAGGCGCTGCTGTTGCGTAGACAGCTCTTTCCAGCGAGCTATCGGGTCAGAGTCATTGAGAAAACACACATCAAAGACAAATTCTTCAAAATCGTGCAGGGACATTTCCGCATCCTGGGCATACCCACTGGTGGGATACAGCGTCGATGACCAGCGAAACGTTCCAGCCTGCTCGCGTTTTCGCGTAACCTCGGAGATCTCTCGCAAAGCCGAGCGTCGCAGCGACACATGCTCAGGCTTTACACCACTGAGAGCCTTTGTGTTACCGCGCGACGCAATAAAAAGCCGGGCGTCACAGTGTGCTGCTACCGCAGTCAACACAGGCGATTTTTTGGTGAGCTGCTGCTCATTGCCTTCACGTAAAAGAATCTCTTCAAGGCTTTCCAGGTCTATCAGCGGCAAGGGCTGAGCGCCCACACGAAGAATTTCACAGTAAACAGCCTCCACAAGAGGAGCCGCCAGCGGGGTCGCGTGAATTGCAACGGTTTCGCCTGCTTTAATGTACAAAGAATAATGCACGAGCGTATGCGCCCAGCGTTCTATACGAATATCTTGCATAAGACAAATTGTCCTTCTCGCAATACAACAGAGTACAACCATAGTAGCATACTTTAACAGGGACCAGATAACCTGCACCAGCAGGCTCAATCAGCGCGGACCCTTGACAAGAACTACTATACTTGACACAGAGTGATGGCACAAAATGATTGTACAACACAAATAAAAATGCATCAGTTTGCCAGGAAAAACTATGTGACCCTACTGATACTGATCAGTAGTATCGTGTTTCTGATTACGGCCTTCATCTATGTCCAGTTTTCCTCTCCCCCCTCTGGCGATGAACCGCACTACTTGATCATCAGCCAGACCCTGCTCAAATACCACTCTCTCAACGTTATGTTAGACTATAGCAACGGCGATTATCACGCCTTTTATCCATATACTATCGACCCCCACCTCTCCTATGGCACACATGGCCAACTTATGCCGTTACATAGCATTGGAGCACCCATTTTATGGCTCCTGCCATTCTATGTGCTTGGAAGGCTAGGAGCAGTTTTTTTTATGTCTTTGCTCTCAGTGCTGATTATTCTGAACATTTACAAGTTACTGATAACAATGAACATTGGCGCTACATACGCTTTCGTTGTCAGCCTGGCTTATGCCATCGCTTCGCCTGTGTATTTGTATTCACACCTTACCTTTATAGAACCCGTGGGTGCGCTTATTTGCATTTATGTACTCAGGAAAATATTACAACAAGAACGTACGCTTACCGAAGTGATCGTAAGTTCCCTTCTCTTAGGCATCCTACCCTGGGTGCATATCCGTTTTGCCTTTTTTGAGCTGATTTTATTTTTCGCTTTACTCCTCAGAATCTATGAACAGCACAAGCTAAAGCATTTCAAATATTACATCTGCCTCCTTGTACCCGTTACAATTTTCTTCATAGCATATGAAATATATACCTACTCATTTTGGGGAACATTGAATCCTGGCGCGATCGAACTGAACGATATCCACCACAACAGCAGTCCCTTTGCCGCGGCTCCTTTCAATGCTATGTTAGGCATTTTCTTAGACCAGCAGTATGGCTTTCTGATCAATTTTCCTATCTTTATCTTGCTTTTTCCGGGTATATTTTTAGCGACAAAAAACCATTGCACCCGCTATAATCTCTTAATGCTCATCTTGACCATTCCCTACATACTTCTATTTACGTCAATTAATAACTGGACAGGCGGTTGGTCTCCTCCCGCACGCTTAATCTTCGTTCTCCTCCCGCTCTACGCATTCTACCTGGCCTATGCGCTGCAGCAAATCAACTCACTATTTGCATGTCTCGTCGTAGCAGCTACAACACTGTACGGGCTTACTTATAACATGTTATCTCTTACACCGCCTCTCAACAGCTTCAATTCTCCAACAGGGTATAACAGGACCATCATCCACCTACAATTGTTCAACTTTCGTTTAACAGATATATTCCCTTCCATGTTTTTAGTCAATCAAACAAGCCTTTTTGTGCTCTGGATCATCATATTTGCTGGCCTATCATACGCGCTGTTACTCTCAAAAAGATTGAAAAGATGGCCATCTGTGCCCCAGGATCGTCATTAGGTCCAAAAATAAAGCAAACTGAGAGCAGGGCAAGTGGTTACATCACTTGCCCTGCTCTCAGTTTGCTTTGTCTCAAACGATCAGCTTGCGAACTATACGCGCTCCGCTGCCCTCAAGATCGCCCTGCGCGCCATAACCGCCGACATCTGAGCGCGATATTCCCTGGAGCCGTGAATATCTCCAAGCAGCGCGAGGCCATCGGCAGCATGCGCCGCAGCAGCCGCCACAGTGGCCTCGTCAAGTTTTTTCCCAACGAGAGCCGCCTCTACCGCATTGGCGCGCGTTGCTTTCTCTGATGCACCGGTTATGACCACACTCACCGAGGAGCAAGTGCCATCCCCATCAAGTGTAACTACTGCCGCGCACCCCGCCACCGCGTAATGAGAAGCTTTGTTTTCCAGCTTCATATACGTGCTGCCAGTGCGAGCAGGAGGAATGGCAAAACGAATTTCGGTGATGATTTCATCAGGCTGTAAGGCGGTTTCAAACAGACCCTTGAAGAAATCGTCGGCCTTGATAGTTCGCACGCCATTAGGACCTTGTACAAGGATATCGGCCTTGAGCGCTTGCACGATACCTGGCATATCTGCAGCGGGATCAGAGTGTGC
Organism: uncultured Ktedonobacteraceae bacterium; assembly: GCA_955652655.1. Classification (GTDB taxonomy): domain Bacteria; phylum Chloroflexota; class Ktedonobacteria; order Ktedonobacterales; family Ktedonobacteraceae; genus UBA11361. Next base: position 15,921 of record CATPCK010000610.1, read on the forward strand.
AATACTGCCACCGATGGTACCACGATTTCGGACCTGCGGATCACCAATGACGGAAGTTCCTTCTGGCAACAAGGCAAAATGGCGACTGAGAATATCGGATTGCTCAATCGTCGTATAGGTCGTCATCGCACCGACAGCGACAGCACCATTCTCCTCACGTATGTAGGAAAGACCACCAATCTTCCCAATGTCAACCAGGTGGGCAGGCTGCGCCAGGCGTAGTTTCATGGTGGGAAGCAGGCTATGCCCCCCTGCTAATAGCTTTGCATCATCGCCATATTGTTGCAGAAGTGCTATAGCCTCATCCACCGACTTCGCTGGATGATAATCAAATGCTGCTGGAAGAGACATACTATTTTCTCCTTTTCACCCTATTGCTGCTGATGAATGATTTTCCACAGCTTCTCTGACTTGAACGGCATGTCAACATGTGCCACATCCAGGGCATCAGCA
>CATPCK010000611.1 GCA_955652655.1 uncultured Ktedonobacteraceae bacterium
ATTTTAGTACTATTCCAACCCCAATTAGTGAGAATTTTCTCGTGTGCTGCACTTAACGGAGTTCTACCCTACCCTAGAAATCTATATTAAAAAAAATCATAGCATCATCGTCTTACTATTGATTGAGTAGAACCCATTAAACAGTGGTCAAGGGTGAAAAACCATGAAAATCATGCTCAGTTCACCAGACCTCCACCACTTCTTGTGGTTGTATCAGGCTGCTTAATAGCGTCGTAAAAGAGTTTAGCGCACAACAATTAACACCACAAATTACAGGAGGAACAAATAGCATGGTAGCACTCAATAGTAAAGGCGAAGTTGCCGACTTTGCAGACGTATCTCAAATGGAACCAGGCGAATCGGAGTTTGCTTGTGGCTTTTTTAGCGTAAGTGAATGTAAGTTCGCGGGAGAGCCAGGGAAGGGACCGAAAGGCTCACCAGAAGATGTGGACCATTGGGCGGATAGTCAAGGAGGCGCAACCACGGGAGGCGTGTCTATTGATGATATGCACAACCTGCTTCATGCCGCAGGGCTCCACTACTGTGATACCGACATTTCTCCCAACACGCAACAATCACACGATATTGCGACGATCAAAGCGGCGCTTCAGCGTGGCTATCCGGTGGTAGCCACCGTTGCAGAAACATCGGTATTCGACCTGGATCTGAACGGCAACCCCTACGCTCCCAACTGGACACCAGGCGGAAACCATGTCTTCGTGTATACAGGCATTGCCTCCGATGGCAACCTCCTTGTGCATGATAACGCGGCTATTCGAGGCGGGATTTTTGGCAAGATCGCACCGCAACCCAGGCACTACCGGGCAAGTTCGCTTGAGAACCACTGGGCAAGTATTGTGCAACTTCCCTGGTTGCCCCCGATTGAGTCAGCCGATCCGCTTTCGTGGAAAGGAAAACCCCAGATGACACAACCAACAACACCTTCACAACCCCCCCCACTCCCTGGTGGATGGCACACAGCCGATCAGGAAGCCATAGCCAAAGCCGAATGGAACTCGACCAATACCGGTGCGCCTTTTGATAGCGGTATTGCGCTCGCTTGGGCTGGCGACTACCAGAACGGGATTTTTCATGGGCCTCCGCTTGGCAAAGAACAAGCCGTCAAGTCCTGGGATGGGCACGATATGATCATGCAGGTATTCGCCGGGGCGCGATGCGAATGGACAGGTACTGCCCATTGGTATAGCTTTAAATAGGAGTGAGATGGGTGATTTTTGCTCAAGAGGGTATCCCTTAGCCTCGTGTGTAGTGTATACTCTATAAAGGCCGGGCACATCGTGTGCTTCCAATAACATATCGTCGTCACACGAGATTTCAGAAAGGAAGAGTGAACAAGCATGACCCAATACAATCAGAATCCCAATCCAGGGCCAGAATACCGCGAAGAAATACATGTACAGGGTACTGATCTGGCCGACAAAGTGAAGGAACTGATTCACGAAGGCAATGTGCGCCGCATCATCATCCGGCAAGGAGACCATACCATCGTTGAATTGCCGCTGACCGTTGGGGTCGTAGGTGCATTGCTTGCCCCTTGGCTCGCTGCTGCGGGAGCCATTGGAGCTCTCATTGCCCAATGCACCATCGAAATCGTGCGCTCTGATCGACCCTGAGCAATTAGACTGCCACCGCCATTATGAGGTATACCGGAACGTTTCAACATATTCCTCACAATCTCAGTCACATATCATAATGAGCCAGGGAGATGAACTTCTGGCTCATTTTTGCTTTTTTCGTAAGAGCTAACATGGTATACACATTTTTCAACGCGCTTATGTGAAATGAGATAATGCTTCACTTCCTCAAACAGCAATCATGCAGATTTTAGTACCATTTTGAGAACTTTCTCATAATTTTTCTGTTTCTATTACTGTATACTAGGCCAAAGGTAATCAAGAGATATTCACAATCTCGCTATCTCGCTGACCCTACCGTTTCCGTTGCCCTGATATGGGTGTGCGTTGGGTTGTTAAGGAGTTTTTTATGTTTTTGCCTCAGTCTTTATCGTTTGTAGCGCGTTGGCGATTTGCAGGGCTATTTGTGTCAACATGCCTGCTGTTGTCTAGTTTTTTCCTGCTCTCCTGTTCAGGATTGAACTTCAGTGGTGGTGGAGGAAGCACGTCACCAACGTCGAAACCTACGTCGTCACAAGTAGCACTGACAAACCTGCATTGGTGTAATAAACCGTTCATCGTTTTCCGTGATCTCCATGCTCCAGTGACAGTGACTCCCACAGCTGGTACTGCGACGACCCCCACAACGGGAGGTACCCCAGGTGCAACTGCTACTACTGCCGGTGGTACGCCGAGTGCTACATCTACTGCCAGTCCCACTCCTTCAACGTCGGGACCGCCAACCACCATTACCAATTGGTCTCAGGTCGAGCCCAACCTCGGTTTTACTGTCTTTTTACCGAAGATACTGCCAGCGAAAACGTGCCTGGTGAGCGCTTCGGGGACCGTGCACGATCCTACCTTTGGCGGCAATTTTATTATTGGGTACCTGCTTCCCGATGGCAGCTCATTGAGCTTATCTGAGGCACCACTGCGTACAAACAGTCGTGATTTCCAGTGTACTTCCTCCTCCGGGGGTACGGCGCCACAAAATCCTGTTACCCCAGGTGTAACGCCCAGCACTACACAGGCACCGATCCTGATCTGTACGGGCGCTAAAGACAATACGAATGTCGTTTTTTCGTTACGAGGGAATGAAGCATCCTTAAAGCAATTTTTTGATGCATTGCAGCCCGGTGTCAAATGGGTACCGGCTGCTTAGGAGGGATTCGACTCTTTTTGCTTACTTCTGATATAATGGCAACAGTCTTTTCGTTAGTACGTTCGCGCAATGTAACGTACCTTGACAGGGAGGAACTATTATGATGGGTAGTACATGCCCCTATTGTGGAGCCGAGACTCGGCCTGGAGACAATTTTTGCTTGAATTGTGGCAATCGCCTGATATCAGCGACTCCCTCTTCTCAACAACAAGCCCAGCCTATCGTAGGCGAATCCACACTTCCAGCTCAGGATGGTTGGGCGTCGTCAATACAAGATCAGGGTTCTCCACCAGCATCGTCTGGAGCGAACTGGTCCGATTCCGCTGCTCCTACCATGGCGAGCAGTAGCGCGGAGCCGCCAACTACTTTAGGATCTCCTGCCGCGCAAAGCGTTGGCCAGGCAATATCCACAGCATCGGCAACTATTGAACGTCCTGCGATGTTTATCTTGCATGCCGATAATGGCGACGTTCTCCAGGAATATGTGCTTGAGAAACCTGAAATTTCTATTGGTCGCGCACCAAACAGCGATATTTTGCTCTCCAAAGACAAACTTACCTCGCGTCGCCATGCTACAGTAACCTACGAGAATGGCAAATATATCCTGCATGACGAGCGGAGCGCCAATGGCACTTTTGTCAATGGGCAGCAACTTGAAGAGATGGCATCTCATGAACTTCAGGATGATGACCATGTAGGAATCGGAGAGCACGAGTTGATTTTCCGTGGCTTTGGTTCCTCCTCTTCTAAAGAGTCTGACAATGTCTCAGAAATGCCGACCATAGCTGTACAGTACAATCCCGATCAAGAAATGACCTATCGTACACAGGAGGATGAAAATATGACGTCTGGTGCTGGCGACGACTTTAGCACAAAATCCATGGGAAATGGTACTTCCGAGGCTGTACAGCCTGCCGTCGCTGAGGCCCCCGCGCCTTACGCGCCAGCTTCAGAAGAGGCATCGACTCCGTCTCTTCCACCTGGACATGGATCCGCGTCACCTGCTTTTGCATCTGCCGCGATAAGCTCCGCTGCTTCTAATGCATCACCTGCATTCAGTCCGTCGTCAGGAGCGCAGGATATCGGTGTGTCGTTTAATAGTCTCAACAATATCCCTCAGCCTACACTTCCGGATATCGCTCCTTTGATGGCTGCCCTGTCAACACTGGATGGACAGGTCATGTCACTACAGGAACAGTTGAACGCGACACAGGAAGCTGTACGCAACCACGAGGCCGAAGTTGCTCAGGCAACCAACCAGCTTCGTTCAGGAGTGCGCCGCGTCTCTGATCGTATGGATAACACCATCGCTGACGTGGCTCGTAGCCGCGAAGCTCTCTCCTGGGCCGAGTTGATCCAACTTATGGAAGATGTTCAAAATAACCCACGTGACATTGAGTACGTGACAAAACTTGCGCGTAAGGCGCGTGAACTGAATAAAGTCTTCCAACTCCACCAGAGTGTTCTCAACACCCTGGCTGAATGCAATAGCCTTTTGCGCAGCTTGATTGGGGAGGATAAGTAATAGCTAACCTGGCTAGCTGTAACAGGCATACACTAGAAGTGGACAGCGTGCCTGCAGGGGATACTACTACCGTGTCGGCTTGAATGACATATCTGTAGTGGTAACCCTTGTGGATGCTTTGCCCACTTCTTGCGTTAGACTTCAAACGAGATAGGTTCATGCGAGAACAAACATACGACGCCATAGTAATCGGCGCTGGACTGGGCGGCTTACTTAGTGCTGCACAGTTGTTGCAACGGGGTAAACGGGTGCTAGTCTTGGAGCGACTGCCGCATTGCGGTGGGCGCTTCACCGCAAAAACCTTTCAAGGGGTACAGGTCAGTACAGGAGCAGTACATATGGTGCCTTTTGGCAGTAGCGGTGTATTAGCCGGCATGCTGCGCCGCCTGCGCATCCCACATCACTTTTTTGATGCCGATGTCTTTGCCTCCTTTTACGTCCATCATAAACAATACCGCTCGCGAGGGTTATTGGGTACGTTCAGATTCCTCGGACTGCGCCAGTCCTTCTGGTTCACCCGTGTAGGATACCTGATGTTCTTTCGCAGCCTTTCACAGGCCGAGCGTGACCTTCCCTTTGATACCTGGCTGGCACGTCATATTGACGTCAAGCGTAACAGGGAATTGACTGCCTTCTTCGAAAGAATCACGCGTTTTGCCATCAGCCTTGAACTGAGTCAGATAACCATCGCGGAGGCTGTCCAAACCACCAAAAATATGCTGCGTTACGGCGCTCCTGGTATTGTTGAGGGTGGTTGCGCCGCGTTGACGGCCGCATTAGAGAGGCGCCTCCTCGAACAAGGAGCAGATCTGCGTTTGCGCAACGAAGTCATGGAGATTCTCAATACAGACGGCCATGTAACCAGCGTGCGCACCCGTGACAAGGCGAACGGGGAGGAGACGATGATCTATGCACCGCTGGTGGTAAGTGATATTGGTCCGCGTGCAACCAATGCTTTGTTAAACAATCAGCAGTTAACCCAGGCGCAGGTTCTTAAACATCACGAGGAGACATCACTTGTTGACATGTTGGGAACTACCCCCAATCACCCGCGCGGCGAAAAGGAGGTGCCCCTTGCTGTAGCACAGGGACTCAAGGTACACATCTTGAGCGACGTCTCATTGATACCCCATAAAGGGATCATGTATTGCCTGGATACCAAACGTATCGCCGGTATGGTGCAGCCAACGAACTGTGACCCGCGGCTTGCCCCGCCTGGAAAACACCTTTTGATCAGCCACCAGGTGATGCAGAGCGACAACATCGAAGAAGAAAAAGCCCTGGCTTTAGCCGATCTGCGTATGATGTTTGGCGAAACTTTTGAGAAGCATTGTCGTGTTCTCACTATGAGCGCCTATCGAGGTGAATGGCCCGTCAATCGGGTAACCCAGGGAGACGATGTAGCCCCCATGACAGCGGTACAGGGGCTCTATCTGGTCGGAGATGCGGTAAAACCAACGGGGTACCTTATGGTGGAGGGCGTGGCACAGAGCGTCAATCAGTTTCTAGACCTGCTCGATGCCATTGAACAGGGAGAGACCGAGGGTCCCCTCGGTGCGCCACAAATTCGCCGGCGGAAAACCTCCCGGCATCCAATACGCCATGTAACTCCCCCGCCTCCGCGCTACAAGGCCATTCGCTGGTTATGGGAAGCTCCCGGAAACTCTCATAGCACTTAAAAATCAAGCATGCATATATCTCGAACATTCTAACATGAAGCTCACAAGCACAGTCCTTTTGGGGGATAGGGGGTCATTCACCGGCAGGTTCTTGGTACTGAATCGTCTATTTCGTAGGGGCGACGGATAGATAGAAACCACCCTGAATAATAGGATACATAGACTAAGGAAAAACCACTAGCATGAATATTGAAAACAACAATATCCCCCGTTATCTCATTAGAGGTGGCACTCCACTGCATGGAGAAGTACAAATCAGCGGCGCTAAAAATGCCGTCACAAAATTGATGATAGCCTCCCTGCTAACTGATCACCCCTGTACCCTCCGCAATGTCCCCTTGATAGGTGACTTAGAGCTAACCATGACCCTCTGCCAAACCCTGGGATCCGATCTAACATTATTTGACCATACCCTTTCTATCTCCACGCCTTCTATCAAAAATACGTTCGTTGAAACTAAAGTCGGCGGCCTGAATCGCATGGCGATACTCACTGTGGGGCCGCTGCTCCATCGCTGTGGAGAGGCCGATATCCCCATGCCCGGAGGGGACCGCATCGGCTTGCGACCCCTGGACTTTCATATCAATGGTCTGCGTCAGATGGGCGCGGAAATCATTGAACGAAACGGTCGCTACCGTTTCAGTGCGCCCAGAGGCCTTCAGGGCGCTACCATCGTCCTGCCTTTCCCGAGCGTGATGGCGACCGAGAACTTTCTCATTAGCGCCTCACTGGCAAAAGGCGTCACCGTCATCCAGAATGCGGCCCTCGAGCCAGAAATCATGGACCTGATCATGTTCCTGCAAAAAATGGGCGCCATCATCGAAATCAAGGTCGATCGGCGTATTGTCATCGAGGGCGTTGAGCGCTTGCATGCTGCCGGCCATAGGCTCTTGAGCGATCGCAACGAAGCAGTTTCCCTGGCAATCGCGGCCTATCTCACAAAGGGGGATGTCTACCTGCGTGGCGCCCAACAGGAAACACTGCTGACCTTCCTCAATACACTCCTAAAGA
>CATPCK010000612.1 GCA_955652655.1 uncultured Ktedonobacteraceae bacterium
CATATCCTTCGTTTAGGGTCTCAGAGCGACTTTGATGCAGCCGTCCTTCTTGTCGCGATGCGGCCGACGTCCCTTTCGGCGATACAAATTCGGATCCGCCCAAAGTTTGGATCGAAAGAACAGATGGCGAGATCGAGGCTAAGCCAATACGACGCAGACGAACCGATTGGAAGCGCCGCGTGATTCGAAAGGAGTCGGCTCGGGGGATGATTGCCTGGAGGCTGCATTCTAGGCGAAACCTTCCTGGGCAGATTTGTGATCGTGCCTTTTCACGCAACTGCTTCGATTGCTCTCATTACCTCAGCAGGCGCTCCATGATGGACCATGTGCCCGATACCCGGAATCACATGTAACGCGCTCCCGGGAATGTTCTCATGCAGCCGCATCGACTGTGATTTCGCCTTTATCAATCGATCATCCGCCCCCACAACTATGCTAACCGGCATCATTAACTCCCCGTACCTAGATTGCATCGCAATGGCATTGGGAATCATCAAAGTCGATTCGGCAGCGCTAGAATGAAGCTGCGACGGGCGAAGCGCCATCTCTTTTATCGCGTCCGAAAACGACCGTGAAATGGTCGCCGGCGAGAAGATCATGGACATCAGACTGGACCATCCAAGACGCCCGTAACGCAACAGGTCGCCGATGACAGGTGACGCCTGTAAGACTTGGAGGACGGCGTCAAAACGATCCGTTGGATAGTAATACCCAGATACAAGCACCAAACTTTTGACCGAAGTCGGATGCTGGAGCGCAAGCGCCACAGCGACCGCGGCACCCCATGAGTGTCCGAGAACAACACAGCGCTCGATCCCAAGCTGAGCTAAAGCCTCATGGAGAAGGTGGGCTTGTGCAGAAGGAGTCCAAACCGTGCCTCTCGGTCTTGAGCTATGTCCAAAGCCCGGACGATCAAAAACAACCACGCGATGGGTGTCCGCTGCAAGGTCAATGAGACCGCTGGTTTCGAAATCTTCTATCTGTGTGCCATTTCCATGAATCAGCAGGAGTGGCTCCGCGGTTCCGCGTTCGACGTAGTGCAGGCGCACGCCATCGACATTAAGGAACTTGCCAACCGCTGGATGACGCTGCTCCGCATTGGACGCCTGTCGCCGAACAACCAGCGCCATCGCGCCGAGCAAAGCGCCTCCCACCGCCGTCGCAACTGCATATTTCCCCGCATTCAAGGATGATCGCGCTGGCGCCGATATCCGACCGAGCTTCATTTTTGAATCCCTTTACGAGCGCGCTCGTTTTCGCGCACACAGCATGATCGCTGCGCAGCAAACAGGGGCCCGGCCATAAAGTTCCATACGCTACCTATGTACCCGCCACACAATGTCTTCGGCTTAGTGCTGTTAGAAGACCCGGCAGCCGCGACGGCGGGAGCGCAAGCTGATGGGGCAAGTTCCAATGTGGCGCTTCAGAGAACCAACGCAACCAAGTGGTCCGCGGAGTGTTATAGATCGCGCGGAGAGCCTGATCCACTTATCGGATACCTGCCTCTTTATCGGCGCTGCGGGCCAGGGGTTTATGCCTGGAACGCCGAAGCAAAACCCAGTCCAGTGGCGTAAGAACGGACGAAAAGGCGTCCCGCGCGGAATCGCAGTAGGTAATAGTCGGCGACGCCGTAATTAAAACGCTCCTTCCAAATGAGGATCTCAAAAATGCCCGAGAAAAAACTGACGGACCTCTTCTACGACATGCTCAAAGACATTTATTTTGCCGAACGACAGATTCTGAAAAACCTGCCGAAAATGGCGAAGGCGGCGCATTCCGAGGATCTAAAGAAGGCTTTCCTTGCTCACCATGACGAGACTGAGGGGCAGATCGAAAGGCTACAACAGGTCTTCGAAAATCTTTGGGAAACGAGCACAAGCCAAAACGTGTGAAGCCATCAGGGGCATTCTCGAAGAGGGCGAGGAAATCATCGAAAATTATAAAGAAAGCGGTGCGCTTGATGCGGGTCTGCTCGCGGCCGGACAAGCAGTCGAACATTACGAAATATCGCGCTACGGAACTCTGAAAACCTGGGCAACTCGGCTTGGGCTGAAGGATGCGGCAACATTGCTCGACCAAAATCTGCGAGAGGAAAAGAAAACGGTGTCCTCCTTAGCAAGTTGGCAGAAGCATCGATCAACGCTGAAGCGGCCTAAGATTTTTTGCGCTCGACGAGTGACGGTGACGTGGCCTTAGAGCGGGAGGGCGGTCAAAGCCAGAGGGCCTGCGCCCGCTGTTTTGAACGAGACGCCTTGACGCAGCGCCAGCGCCTATCCCCAGCGACATTTTAGTCGAACAACACCGCCTGCCCTCGCAGACTCGCGGTGTTCGTTTGGGAACCTTTCAGTTCGCCCAAACTTTAGCGGAAGGTTGGAGCGCGGCTGCCCTCACACCAATAGGCAACCTTACAGTCGGGGCGTGAAGCGCTGCGCTCAGCCCTCTGTCGCCCACAGTCATAATTAAGCAACGCGGGAGCTGCGCGTGAGACTTTTTCTCTGTCAGCATTGCCAACAAACGCTTCTCTTCGAGAATACCAAGTGCGAACGATGCGGTCACCAACTTGGCTACCTTCCGGATCAAGGCGTGCTGAGCGCCGTGGAGCCTAGCGGCGCCAATTGGAAAGCGCTCGCCTCCCCCGATCAGAC
>CATPCK010000613.1 GCA_955652655.1 uncultured Ktedonobacteraceae bacterium
ATTGCTTGGTAACCTGTTGGCAGTCGCTTACTTTGTTATCAAGGTGTTCCTGCTCTGCTTTGTCTTCATCTGGGTGCGCAGTACACTGCCGCGCCTACGGGCTGATCAGTTGATGCAGTTCGCGTGGTTGATCCTTATCCCGGTGACGCTGTTCAATATCCTGTTGACAGGTTTGATTTTCCTGGTGGTCAACAGTTTAGGGTTGGGACAATTCACCGATTTTGTTTTCCTGACGGTGACAGCCGCTATCAACTGGGCGATGCTCTTCGCTTTCATCTGGATTGTGGGGCGTGCGACCACGGCTACGACGCGGCGCGCGCAGGCGCCAGCGATTCGCGCGCAACGGCGGGAGCCTACGGCGGGGCAATTGCCGGAGCGTGCCGGTGCAGCTGGAGGACAATAAAGCCTGTTCCATGAAAGAGAAAGGAGAGGAATGCTCCGTAGTGCATTCCTCTCCTTTCTCTTTCATGGAATCCTTTGGCTCAGGCCTTTTTTTCTTTGGATGGTACGTACCAGCAGTGTTTACACTTGACAGCGGGGGGCTTGACCCACTCTGGCTGCTCTTCACCGGCCGCTGGAGTGCCGTCTTCGGAGAGTCGCTGGGCGTAGAGCTTGCGGTCGTCAGAGGTGAGGCACTTGCCGGTGGCCAGCTCGAACTGCCAACCATGCATGGTACAGGTGAGGATACCGTCCTCTATCTTGCCGAAACGCGTAAGGTCGGCCTTGAGGTGTGGACAGCGGCGCTGGATGCGGTAGCCGTTGCTCTCCCAGAACTGTTGCTCCGGCGTCTGTTCAGCGTAGTAGCCTTCGATATATTGGATGCGCTCGGGCGAAAGGCCCTTGAAGAAAATGTAGACGTATTCGTTATAAGGTCCCTTGCGCTCTGCTGTGAAGCGACAGGAGAGGAAGAGATCGTTGACCCAGTCCTCGACGTGGCGGATGATGCTGGATTCGATGAGGGCCGGGTCAACCTCGAAGCGGTATTCCCACTCTTCATTGTTCCATGGGTAGACCTCGCGCCTTTGGAAGTCCACGATCACCGCTTGCTCTCCACAGTCGATGAGGAGACGCCCGTTGACGCCGACGCAGGTGAGGTCGGCGTTTTCCAGTAGGGGCTCGAACCAGTCGCGCAGCGATGAGAGGATATCTACCTGGCAATGGGGCCAGCTAGCCCTGGCGGCCTCGATAACGGGGCGTTTGCGCTGCTGGTAAGCTTCGAGGTAGGATCGTTTCTCTGTGAAAATGGCTTTTACCTGCTCGTCAGGAAGCGGGTGAGTTACAGTGCAGGAATCATTACAAAAGGCGGCAACACTTCCAGGAATCATCAGGCGCCCGTTGTCGCAGCCGCGTTCCTGCATATATTCAATAAAGACCGTCTGGTCAGGGAAAGTGTTGGTAGGGTCGCGGTCAAAATCGTTGAATTGAAACAACTCGTCATCTAAGAAGCAGGGCGGCCCGGCGGATGGAATGACGAAGGAGGCATTGATCTGCTGGGCATAGCGCAGAGCGCGGGCCATCTCATTCTCGCGTTTTTTGCGGCCAAGGGTTTGCATCATCTTCTCCGGGAACTGGTAGACCATGGGGTACCAGATAGCGCCAGAGAACTGGAGAAAGTGGGCATCGTACGGCCCAAACTGGGTCAGAATGTCTAAATCTATGGGACGTGAGTCATTCTGGTTAAAGATGCATGTCTCACTGTCGTTAACAATCAGGCTTGAGTCGCCAAGTGGCCCATCGATGGGGGCGACCATCGCCACGATAGTGAAGCTCAGGCCATTGACCTCGACCGTTTGGCAGTTTTTTGTGTAGATGAACTTCGTGAAGCCAATATCGCACAGGGCGCGCTCCAGGATATTCAGTGGGAAATCTGGCAGGAGGATGGTGGCCTCTTTCCAGACGTGGTCACGCAGGAACTCAGGATCGAAGTGGTCATGATGCGAGTGTGAGAGGTAGAGATAGTCAGGACACCGCAATTTTTCAATATCCACATTCTCATTGCTGGGAAAAGGAAACCACGAGGCAAAGTAGGCCGGGTTAAACCACGGATCGCACAGTATAGTCCCGTGTTTCGTTTCAATAAATAAACCTGCTTGACCAAGAAATGTAATCTGCATCTATACTCCCTGTTTGAATAGAATTGTTGTTTTCAGTGCAATGCTCCTTATATTTCTCTTTGAGAAGCAACAACGGGATAGCCAAGTAACCTGGTGGCGACGGTACTGAAGGCATCGGAATCGCCACTGCACCAGATCTGAAGCTCACCACCGCTGCTGTGGAGGTTCGCGTGACGAATTAACGCTTCTGCGTCCAGCACTGAATGGGTACGGCGCGCAACCGCTGATCCACTATCAATAACCTGAACGCGATGTTCTGTAATACGTTCAATAACGGGCCGCAGCGCGGGAAAGTGTGTACAGCCCAGCACAATAACGTCAACGCCTCCATTGAAGAGTGGCTGAAACGCGTGCCGTACGGCTTCTTCAACAACCGGGCCATCCAATGCTCCCATTTCCACCAATGTCACAAGTTCGGGACAACCGACGGCATAGACCTCGATACCATCCGCGAACTCATCGATGAGCTGGCGTAAGTAAAGTGCTTTGGCGGCCTGATTGGTCGCGGCAACGCCGATGCGACCTTTCTTGGTAGCGTGCGCCGCGGGTTTAACCGCCGGAACCACGCCGACAAAGGGGATAGAAAATGAGGCGCGTAAGGTATTGAGAGCCGCCTGGGAGGCGGTGTTACAGGCAACGACGATCAACTTGGCCCCCTGCTCGATGAGAAACTGGCAAGCTCGCTGGGACAATTCGATAATTTCAGTGTCGCTACGCATACCGTATGGGCAATACGCGGTATCACCGAAGTAGACATAATGTTCGTAGGGTAATTCTCGCCTGAGCGCTGAGAGGATGGTCAGCCCGCCGGCGCCCGAATCAAAAACGCCTATTGGACATGCTGCCTGTTGATCTCTTGTCGTGACCCTTTCCTGATCAAAAGCGTGTTGGCTGCGTTCAGCGTCCCGAGCAGGGTAGATGTTGGGTGAGTCCGATTCCCAGGGCGAGCGCAAGTTGGAAGGCGAGCGCAAGATCCAGGGCGACCACAAGGGATCGCCCCTACTATACAGGGGTGACGCGGTAGTATTTTCTGAATTGAGGTTGTGCATGGGTATTTCTATCTTTACTGTGAATTGCTTGTAGAAAATTCGTGTTGCTCACCAAAGGCGTGACGCATGGCGTCACTGATTTCTCCGAGGGTGGCGTAGGCTTCGACGGCGGTGATAATCAACGGGAGGAGATTGGCTGTGCCTGCCGCGCCCTCTTCCAGGCTGGAGATGGAGACACCAACCTTGCCCACTTCACCCTCCGCTATGGGATGATCGGCGTCATAGCCCATCTGGGTGGGAAGATCGAAGGCCATGGAAAGGCCAGTTGTACCCTGGGAGAGTAGGAAGTGATAGCGTTTATTCGACTCTTCCGCAGAGGCGAAACCAGCGTACTGGCGCATGGTCCAGAGGCGCGAACGATACATTGATGGGTGGATGCCGCGTGTGAAGGGGAACTCGCCCGGGTAGCTGAGTTTTGCATGTAGATCAACGTCTTGCAGGTCCTCTGCTGTAGCGAGATCTGGTACTACGATATGCGAACTGGTGCTAAATTCTGCCTGCCGATCAGCGGATTTTTCTCTGGCCTGGCGCGCGGTTGTAGCACGCCATTCCTCAATATTGCTGCTCTCGTGTAACTCCAACGCG
>CATPCK010000614.1 GCA_955652655.1 uncultured Ktedonobacteraceae bacterium
CCTGAATAAGGATCTGAAAACCCTCAACACTTCCCCGCGCATCACGGCTGATCCACAAGCTGTGGAGTATCTGAACAGGTACATCAGCTTCAACGGAGACTTGAATATTCCTGTACTCACAATGCACACGACTGGCGATGGGCTTGTGGCCAACCAGGACGAGCAGGCGTATGCGAGCGTTGTTCGCTCGGAAGGGGACGCCAAATTGCTGCGTCAGATTTTCGTTCACCGCGCCGGTCACTGCGCCTTCACCCCCGCGGAGACGCTGGCTGCCTTCCAAACGCTTATTCATCGCCTGAATACTGGAAAGTGGGACAATTCTACCAGTCCTGATCTGCTGAACCAGGAAGCGGCTGCACTTGGCTCTACCTTCAACCCAGTGCCGCCAGCATTCCTCACGTTCGAGCCAACCAGATTCTTGCGCCCATTTGACGCTCGAAATTAATCATTGCGGCTTCGCGACAAGTCGCTCACCTTTATTATATGAGTGTGAAATGGGCTCTTCACACTCATATAATTTTAGACACATTAGGAAGATTGATGCGTGTGATTGCTATGTGGTTACTGAATAATAGACTTGTTCGTATGTATCGAGCATTTGCCGGAGAGAGAAGTGGGCCTCTACGTGCGCTCGGCAGTGGGCGCGGGGGATATCGTAGAGGTCATCGACGAGCGCGGCGGCATGAGCGGTTTCACCTTCCTCGACGAGAAAGCCGGTTTCTCCGTGACGGATGATCTCTTGCGCGGCACCACGCCGGAAGGCGATAACGGGTGTACCCGTGGCCATGGCTTCGACGGCGGTCAAGCCAAAGGGTTCGTCCCATTCGATGGGGAAGAGCAGGCCAAGCGATTGACCCATGACTTTCCACAGGGCCAATCGTTCCAGTTGTCCAAGATAGGTCGCGCGCCCTCCCGCTCGCCGCAGTTTCGGTACGATACGCTGCTCAAAATAGTGACGGTCATAGATGCCGCCAGCTATTAAGAGGCGATAACCCGCTTTATCGGCAATATCGATGGCGGCTTCGACACCCTTCTCCGGGGCAATGCGCCCGGCAAAGAGAAGCGGAGCCTCCACAGGGGTTTTGGGATTGAAAGGGATGGCATCCAGGTCAAGCCCGTTATATATCACGTGGTCGATGGGGGTGTAACTGGCATAGGTTTCCGCGCAGGAATATGATACGGTTACGAGCGTTTGAGGGTGACCCTGCCGGTGCATTACACGCAGGGCTTCGTTGATTTCCGGTGTTACCGCGGGTAGATGCAGGGTGTGAATGACCGGAATATCATATATGAGGTTACTACAGGCGAAGGCAGGCCAATCGAACGCGTGGATGTGAATGAGGTCAAACTCGGCGCTACGCTGTCGCAATTCGAGAAAGAGTTCGAGAAAGAGATTGGCCTGGGCAAAGAAAGCGGGATCGGCGTCACGCTCTTGCAGGGGCTGGGAGAAGTCGGCCGGAAGGACGTTGTCCGGCACGTTCACTGGCTCAATAGCGATGCCGGGAACGAAAGAATCGTCCCTGGCGAAAAGTGTCACCGTGTGACCGCGCTGTATTAAGCCCTGGGCAAGGTCAGCGAGGAGAGCCTGCGCGCCACCTAGATAAGGTTGGGCTATGGCTGTGACAAGCGGAGCAACTAAGGCAACTCTCATAGATCCCCTCGATAGCTAGCGATGTTATTTTCGGTTTCATAGAGCTTGACTTCGTAGAGCAGTCCTTGAGGGAGGGCGCGTTCCAGGCGTTCCCAGAACTTTATGACCAGGATCTCTGTAGTGGGAATACTGCCTTCAAGCCAGGGCACGTCATGGTTGAGATGTTTGTGATCAACCCAGGCAATAACGTGTTCGTTGATGGCCTGCTTGAGGTCTACGAGGTTCAAGAGCATACCAGTACGTGGATCGGGGGTGCCATGCACTGTCACTTCGAGGACATAGTTATGGCCGTGCCCGTTTGGATTGGCACATTTATCGTAGAGAGCCCTATTTTCTTCTTCTGTCAGATGGCTGCTCCACAGGCGATGGGCAGCGCTGAAGGTTGTGCGCCGTGTCAGGTAGACCATGATTGTAATTGTATCCTCTATATTTCAGAGTTAGTTACCTGTTACTGAATATTTCGATGTTACTACCGCTGAGCATACGTCCTGAATCGCCGGCGAGGAAGAGAACGATCTCTGCCATGTCACCCGGGGTCATGCCAGCTTTCAGGTGTGGAGCAGCCTGCCGCAGCATCTCGGTATCTACAGCTCCGGGACTCACGGCACAGACACGAATATTGTACGGCTGGCCCTCCACGGCGAGAATCTCGGTCAGGCCAGCGACACCCGATTTTGAGACGTTATAAGCGCTCAGTCCAGGGAATTTCTCTACACCTTTCACGCCTGAAAGCGAGGAGAAGTTGATAATGACGCCATGTTGCTGCACGGCCATGAGTTGAAAAGCCTTCAGGCAACATAAAAAAGTGCCGCGCAGGTTGACAGCCATTACGGCATCCCACGTTGATACATCCATTTCAACAAAGGGACGTACCGCAACTATTCCCGCGCAATTTACCAGGATGTCCACGCGTCCATAGGAGTCCATGACTTGCTGAAAGAGGGCATCGACATCAGCTTCACGCGAGACGTCGCCCACGATAGAGAGGGCTTGCCCTCCTGCGCGTGCGATATCGGAGATGGCTTCAGCGAGATGGGAAGCGGTACGGCCAAAGTGCACGGCATGTGCTCCCTCCTGGGCGAAGAGGCGCGCGGTGGCGCGACCGACACCTCGTCCAGCACCCGTTATAATAGCGACGCGATCTTTGAGTGTATCCATACTAAGGATTATAGCAGAAGGAAGGGGAGTGGAGGGAGGTCGCTATTGAGCGGAAGAAGAGTTTTGTGTTATTCTTAATTATCGCTTTAAAACACTTTTCGATTATAAGGATCCCCATGCAACTATCATTGCCGATTGTCTTGCTTTTATTTGTTGCTTCATTACTGATTACCATGAGCGCTGCCGCGTGGTTTACTCGTCGCCTGGAAGCCGTTTGCGACGCGCTGAACCTGTCTCCCAGCTTATTGAGCTTGCTGGGGGCATTGGGTGCAAATATTCCAAACTATGTGGCATCCATTGTAGCGATTGCCGGGGGCCATTTGGATGTTGGACTGGGCATCATCATTGGCTCAAATATTTACAATTTCGCCATTATCCTCAGTCTCGCCACGTTTGTGACGCCCAGGCGGCACGGGATTATTTTCAATTTCAAGGAAGCGCAAGATGTGCGCGTGGTGGGCGGTTACGCGCTGGCTATTATGCTCATGACACTACTGGTGATCTGGATGCTTCCAGGAGCGCCGCTGGTTGAATGGTTACATGTGCCGCTGGTGGCATTGGGCTTGCTCTTTTTCGTTGTGCTGGTCACGTTGGGGTTGTTTGGTGGTTTGGCATTGCATGCGCTGCGAAGGGATCACCTGGAGAGGGATGGACGATACGAAGCTGATGCAGTACATAGCGATATGACGACGAAGGAGCAATTTGTGCGCTGGATTGGCGAGGGACTGCTGGCTTTGGCGATTGCGCTGGGCGGGGTCGTTGTAATGGTGAAGTCGGGGCAGGCGCTGACGGCCGATTTACACATGCCAGAGGTGCTGGCCGGTTTGCTTGTGCTGGCTGTGGCGACTTCTTTGCCGAATACAGTGGTGGCGTATGGACTGGCACGCACTGATCGAGAAGTAGCTTGTGTCGAGGAAATTTTCAGTAGTAACGGTATTAATGCCGCGCTCGGTATTGCTTTGCCGCTGTTGTTCTGGCGAGATGTGCTACATGACCGCGTTTTGTTATTGCTGGATGGGCCTTTGATGGTGGGACTGACACTTGGGGCGCTGCTCTGTGTGCTGAGGCTGCGGGTCAGTCGCACAATTGGTGTAGTTTTGTTGTTGGTATATGCGGCGTGGGTGGTGGTACATGTATTTGTGTAGCCCATTAGGACTTTGTTGACGAATGACAGTTGTGGTGGAAATGACGAGGGCAGTCACCAGAGGGCGACCACAAGGGATCTGTATGGATTACCC
>CATPCK010000615.1 GCA_955652655.1 uncultured Ktedonobacteraceae bacterium
CCTTTTTCTCCTCTTCATAAGCATCAACAAAAGGGACGTTTGCAAGAGATAGAATCCCCAGCGGGCACGCTACAACCCGTACCTGTTCCTCTCTTGTTTCTTATACGAATCAGTATAGAAGCTCACGTGAAGGCTGTCATGATCCAAAAGCTGCACTTTTCACAGCGTCTCGCTACTACTTTGTAGCCATGCTTGCGCTCTATCTATGGGGGTGGAGTGGACAACAATGACCCTCTCAATGCTACCATAGTAGCATGACATCCCTGCCATGTTCTCCTTACACTGACTGTATATAGTATACTATGAGTTATCCGAGCAATCAATTGAAAGGAAATACTCATGCTCATCACATCTTCCCAAAACAGCAAACGCAAGAAGCACAATAGGGCCTGCCTGGTAATTAACCCGCGGGACGGCCAGAACGTGACAAACATTACCGCTATTGTCGCCGTGCTATCGGCTGCCGGTTGGAAAACCGACATTGCCCTGAAAGAGTATGGTGGGCAGAGTATAGAATTAGCTACTCGGGCTGCTGAAGAAGGGTACGACCTGGTGCTGGGCTATGGCGGCGATGGAACCTTGAATCAAGTGCTTAATGGTGTCATGAACGTCAAGAAACGCCGCAGTGTTATTGGCGTTATTCCCGGCGGCACCGCCAATGTCTGGGCGACCGAAATTGGTGTCCCTCATGACCCGCTGAAAGCCGTTCTTGACCTTCTTGAAAGCGAAGCACGCGCGATAGATATTGGGTATGTCGAGGTGCGAGGGCTGACATTGCCTGCAGCAGATCAGCACAAGCAGGATGAGAAGCCCGGTCAGAAAAGCCGGAAAGCGCAGAAGAAGGGCGCGAAACCAAAGGCGTTGCACCACTTCCTGCTCATGGCCGGTCTGGGTCTCGATGCCGCGATTATGGAGCACTCTTCCGAAGCCCTCAAGCACCGCTTTGGACCTTTAGCCGTGGGACTATCCACTGTCAAAGAGCTACCTGCACTACACCCTTTTCCGGTAGAGATACAGGTATGTGACGCCAGGCAGCATGGGGATGTGGTCTGGAAAGGAGAGGCCTTACAAATTGTTATAGGCAATACACGCCACTACGCCAATATCGTTCAGATCACACCTGATGCCTATCTCGATGATGGAATGATCGATGTCTGCGTAATCAAGCCGGGCGATCCACTGACCGGCATAGAGCAGATCAGTTCATTCTTGTTGCGGCACAAGCCTGATCATATGATGACCGAGTACTTCCATGGCCCCAGTTTCGTCATCAGTGTCCCGGCCTCAATTGAGCTCCAGTTGGACGGCAGCACGAAAATGCTCAAAGACTACCTGAGCAAAACGGATCGTCAAGTCCTTCAACGTGCTGGCAATGATCAACAGGTGATGGTCAATTACCGTTTTGCTGCCCTACGCCATGCCGCACAGGTAGCAATCCCCCACGCATATCATGGTGGCCTGTTCAGGCAACCACTTGCGGAAGAACTGCATCTGAATGCATCGCAGCAGAGAAACGGAACTCATGAGCAGGTCCAGGATCATTCGGGAGAGGATACGCGACGGGAATCGCCAGAGCGGATCAGTACCCTATTGGGGCAAGGGCACAAGGTAACCGTGACGGGTGTGCTTTCACGGCCAGATCAGGCACATCACCACATTATCGCGGGCACAGTCCAGAAACGGGACACCGGAGATGCCCAACCCGTTGCCGTACAGGTAATCGACCATACGTGCATCCTTAGACATACGGGCGAGCAAGTTGCCCCTGTAGTTCTCCAGGATTTACACGAAGGCGCCACGATCGTCGTAGCGGGCAAGAAGAGTAAACGTAATGTCATTCTGGCAACGCACGTTCTGATCTAGGAGGAAGGCGATGGACAAGGAAAAAGCCTGCCTGGTCATTCACCCAAAGGCAGAGCAGCATGCCGCTGCGGTTGTCAACATTCTGGAGGAACGGTGGGACACCACGTCTCTTGTGACACAATATGCCGGGCATGGTATGGCGTTTGCGGAAAACGCGCCCGTGCAAAACTACCGTTGGATCATCGCTCTCGGAGGTGATGGAACCCTCAACGAAGTGGTCAACGGATCAATGAGAGCTCGGCGTCCGTGTATTGTGGGTATACTGCCTGGAGGGACAGCCAATCAGTGGGCGCATGAAATTGGTCTCCCTGAGCATCCGCTCGATGCCGCACGCGCTCTCCTTCAGTGTACACCTCGCAGTGTTGATGTTGGCTCCGTTGAGGTACAGGCGCTCGACTTCCCTCAGGAAACACTCCTCCAGCAGGAGACAGTAAGCAGATCCGGCGCCAGGCACCACTTCTTGCTCACTGCAGGCTTTGGCTTAGATGCAACCGTGATCCGCGCTACGACCGAGTCTGCTAAACAGCAATACCATCAACTTGCCTTTTTCCTCGACTGGCTGGAGATGTTCCCCCAGATCCAGCCCTTTTCCGCGCACATTCAGTGGTCAAGTCAGCAAGTCTGGGAAGGCCACCCTCGGGAAGTGCTGGTGAGTAACACCCGTCGTTATGCCAATGTCGTAGACGTGGCCCCCGATGCCTATGTGAATGATGGCTTGCTGGATATTCGCATCTTATCCTATGTGGATATGCTGTTCCACTACGTTCAGGATCGCTCCTTCTCGCTCAGAGTTCCGGCTCCCACACCAATGCATCTTGATGGCAGCAGCGTACAGCTCGAAGACTACTTGAGCCAGGAAAACCATGCGCGCCTTCAGACGACAACAGAGACGGAAAAGGTCATGGTCACGTACCGGTTCAGTTCCAAACCTGCCGCTTTACTTATGGCGATACCACGTGGGTACTCGGGCGACTTATTCAGCGCGAAGCCTCGACCTGCCCTCGCTGAGAGCAGTGTCCCGCCCCAGGCACGTATATCTACCCCCGAGATGAGTCAGCCGCCGCAGAAAAGTGAAGGTATGGCGTATCGTGCGACGCGTATTAGTCAGGATCCGCTGACATACTTTTTGCGCAGTGCGCCCGGAAGTCCACTATTACATGTGGCGGATGTCGTCGTCCGCGAAAATAAAGATCCCAAAGAGATTTTTGCGCACATGATCCGCCTGGCCACTGGCAGTAAATGGAGCCATGTGGCGCTCCTCTCCCCCCTCGATATTCCATCCAGGGAGGTGAACACGATCTTACTCATTGAGTCAAGAACCAAAGGTACCCGGTTGGCAACCTGGCGTGAGGAAGTCGTTCCTTTTGACCTATTTACCGTCGGTATTAAGCGCCCGTGCCTGGAGTGGTATGCCGAGACCTCCGAGGAAACTGCGCGCAATAACTATGGTAATACAGAATATATTCCGGGTATCGACTACCTCAAACAAGTGGGCGGCATCGCGATGGATCAGATCGACGGCTTGTATGATAACAAAACGGTATATGAGCTGGGAGCCCTGTATCTCGAGCGAGTAGCCACACGCTATCTCGGGGCAGTTCCACAGGACGATGATAGCACAACTCGCTTTCTTGGCGCTGTTCCCTACGTCGAAGATGCAGCGGCAGCTATCACCAATATATTCAAGCAATGGAGACCTGAAGACGCTGCTGCCTATCTCGATAAAGCAACGAGGCAGCATATTGTTCCCTACATCGGTGATGCTGCGACAGCTATCACCGAATTCCTCAAGCAGTGGCAAGCAGCCGACTACTCTCCTACCTCTATCATGCGCTTCATCTGCAGTGGGTTGGTGCAGTATAGCCTCTTTGAGGCGCTTCGTCGATGCATCGCCAACGACATCGCCATCCCTGCTCACCGCGATGCTGCCATGCACAATCTGGAGCATATGCACCGTATTATTATCCGCCCTGATCACGAGGGCGTTATTCCCGCCTACGTACAACAAGTCCGGTCGGGCAAACGGGCGATCACCGATCCTGTCCCTGAACAAGTACTCAACCTGCTTAAGACCGCCGTGCCGGCCGACTTCAACAACAGCCCGAATCTGGAGTGGCAGTACGTCATTCTCAAAGGAGCTGTGTGGCGTATCAGCAAGGCTCCCGCTGACTACACCCCACAAAGCCAGGAAGAGGAAGAGGTCTTAGCGATGATCAGTCCAGAGCACCGCTTGAACCCAAACAACCAGTAAAGGCCATATACATGTTTTTTCGCTACCGTGGGTGGAACGCTGCTTCCTGTCAGCCTGGCGACTGAGTACCGCGATACGCTCGAACTTCCAGGTCTCGATGTAGCGCCTCCACACCTTTGAGGCAAAAGGGACATAGATCCTTTGCTTAACGCAATTGACCGAGACAAAGAGAAAGGAAGACATCTATGTCAACACAGGATCAACCGCCTTCTTCAGAGACAATGCGCGAGAAATCACTCGAGGCGGCGCTAGTCATTGAGAAGGACATCAAACCCTACAAAAAGTTGTTCATCAAATGCAAAGAGGACTGGATTCATCACCTGGCACAGGCACTTTCATTTAGCCTGCTGACGATCCTTGTGCCCATTATTGTCCTGCTCCTGGTCGCCTTTAGCGCGATTTCGTGGTGGCTGGATGCGCGAACCCAGCACATACTGACCATTCGTCTTGAAAGCATCATGCCGGCACCGTTTTCAGCGCAGGCGACGGAGATGTTCAGCAAAGCGTTCGACGCTTTTTCTCATGCGTCGGGCATCGAAAAGTTCATCACAGTCGTGCTGGCAATTCTGTTCGGCTCCTTCTTCTTTTCCTTGCTGGAGTCGTGCTTCGATGTGATCTATCACCTGCCACCCCGCCCAATGCTACGCAGGCATATCGTAGCGATTGGCATGCTCTTCTTGTTCGTCGCGCTCATATCGATCATCATCCTGGCGTCAACCGCGCCAACAATTCTCCTTTCGCTTGTGCCTCCCGTTCCAGTGAACCCCGTAAATAATAGTGGAGTTCTCGATATTTCCAGCATAATAGGTAGTATTGTCATCTCGTTGGTCCTGTTTCAGGCTATCTATGTCATGGTTCCTCACCGGCATATCAAGCTGAAGACGCTCGGTCGACATATAGGCAAGAGTTGGCGTGGCACG
>CATPCK010000616.1 GCA_955652655.1 uncultured Ktedonobacteraceae bacterium
GACGCAAGCGTCCCCTCCCATCATCCCAGCCACCCCCGCCCCTACGAGACGAGTCCGCTTCCCTCCTCGTTTCAAACAACCCTCCCCGTGAAAGAACCCCGCTCGCCCCTACGGTGGCTGATGGGCTTTTTCTTAGGTTGATGCCTATTACCGACGATTGATCGGCCCTCAGTATATGTTCCTAAATATCTAGATGAAAAAGGAGTAATTTTGAAGATGAGCCAGGAACGACAGAGTGAAAAGGTGAGCCGGGCGATGGTAGTGTTTGCCCATCCCGACGACGCCGAGTTCGGCTTTGGCGGAACAGTAGCCAGGTGGGTGAACGAGGGCGTAGAGCTCGTCTATGTGGTGGCAACAGACGGGAGCAAAGGGTCTGCCGATCCAGCAATGAGCCCCGAACAATTGATAGCTCTACGCCGTCAGGAACAACGTAATGCTTCAGACGTCCTGGGAGTCAAAGATATCGTCTTTCTGGGCTACCCTGATGGCTACCTCGAGCACACGCTCGCCCTGCGCAAGGACATCGCCCGTGCTATTCGTCAGTTCCGACCCGAGCGCCTGATTACCATGGCGCCCTATCGGGCATTCACGGTCAATTCGTCCGTCAATCATCCGGATCACCTGGCCGTAGGCGATGCCGCGCTCGCAGCCGTGTACCCTACTGCTCGCGATCGATTAACCTTCCCCGAACTCCTGGCAGAAGGACTGGAGCCGTACGCGGTTCGCGAGGTGTACGTGGCAGGAACCGATACACCGGACACCTGGATTGATATCACAGAGACACTCGACAAGAAGATCGAAGCCCTGCACCAGCATACCAGCCAGATACGCTCGCCGGAGACGTCCGACCGTGTGCGTAACCGCGCCAGGGAGACCGCTCAGGATCACGACATGCAGTACGCGGAGTGCTTTAAGAAGTTTACCCTCGGTTGACAGGGAAAGCGTGCAAAGGCCGCGTGCGTGTATGCTTTCTAGTTCAGGCAATGACCTTATTGCGCCATGCGATAATCTCCCTCGATCGTCGTAAACTCAATCAGGTTGCCGAGTGGATCGCGGCAGAAGAAACGTGGTCGATGCGGGATTGGGTCCGCTGAGGTGATCGTCGCACCCGCCTCCTTTAGCCTGCCCCGGTAATCCTCCAGGTCATCAACCACGAGGCAGATGTGACGTTGATCTGTTCCATCAGGCGCATGGGGATCGGGCCGAAAATGCAGTTCCATCTCCCCCTCTCCGGCGGCGAACCACACAAGATTGAGATGTGCCAGGGATTGCGGTGGTTGTTTTTCCTCCAACCCAACGATCCCCCCATAAAACGCGCGTACCCTCTCCTGGCTACCGGGCGGAATGTTCATAGCAGCATGTTGTAACCGTGGTCCTGTCATGCTAAACCAACCTTTCTGTTGTGGACATCATCAATGCATAGTGGTACATGACAATGTCTTTATTGATCTCCCGCATCTACGCTGTAGACAGAATCATTGTGCAACGCTGGCCAGTGAGCGTCAAGCGTTTTTTGCTTGTCCCGAAAAACTGTTCAGATCTGCGCGGGACACAATGAGACAGAAGCACTTTACTATACAACCACGAACCCTCTCATCCGTATGGTTTATAGAAAGAATTTTTTGATGAAGCCGGCTTTTATCATTAAATGTTTATCGTGAATACATGAAATGCGTGAGAACATGCAATGCATCGCCTCACAGTTACGAAAGAGCAATCACTGATGTGGAATAGATATCAACCTTACCGGAGAGGGATACGGTTTTTCCCTCATATTATCCCAATAGCATTTCCGCTGATCTTCCCGTTGGGCATTGGCCTGGCAATCTTGCTGTTCCGTCTGCTGTTCCCTGTAATCGGACTCCTGCTCATTGTCGCCCTGGTCCTTTTTATCGTTCGGGCGAACAAGCTAAGAAGCCCAGGCGCGGCCTGGAATTCGATGAGGAACACGGGCTACCAGTGGCAGCAGCGGTTCACCTCACAGAACCAGCAGCAGCCCTATTACCAGCCGTCGTCGCAAGCAGGACAGGAGCAGTCATCTCAGTCGTATGGGCAGGGCTACAACCCTGAGCAGCCCTATTACCAGCCGTCGTCACAAGCAGGATCTCAACCTTATGGGCAAGACTACCGTCCTGAGCAGCCCTCCCACCGCCCGACAGCGCAGCCCAATGACTTCGATCAACCCCAGTCACAGTATCCAGAGCGCATGCCACCGATGCAGCAGTAAGGCAACTATTCTTGCCGGACGATCGCAAAGGTCGCCCGGCACTTGAAGCAATACGCTTGTATAACTGTCACTTTGTATGTCGTTTCCCGTAGCCCGCAAACGCAAAGAAAGGAGTATCCCTTGCCTGAACGTGAAAAGCCGCGCGTTACCTCGGAGCAGGTGCTGGAAGTGCTGCAAACCTGCTATGATCCTTGCTGCAAGGAACGCGCCGTCAGTGTCGTTGAGTTGGGACTCATTCAAGGTGTACAAGTAGCTGAAAACGGGCATGATGTGCGCGTCGAACTGCTGTTGACCTCTGGCTGGTGTCCCTTCTCAACCCACCTCTTGCAGATGATCGATCAAAATCTCCGCACCATGGAGGGCGTCGGTGAAGTAGACACCGAGATTGTCTGGCACACCGTCTGGACACCAGAACGCATGAGTGCCAGCGCCCGCCAGAAACTGACCCTGCCAATGGCACAGTTGCTGCCATTGCGACAACAACGTCTTGAACGTGAAGCGAGAGAGGCGCAAGCTTCGCAGTCGCCTGTTTCTTGAAATGCACGAGAGGAGTACATCATGCTTGACAATGACGCCTTCGTCTTTGACAGTGTCTGCCATGTTTTCAACTTTGACATGAGCAACGCCTATGGCAAGCCGGGCCAGATGTTCATCAATCACCTCTACGCCTTCCACCAGGTGTTGACTCCGCCGAGCGAGCGTGTGCTTGGCCCCGAAGAGTTTTTGCGAGAGTGGAGCATCGACGAAATCGCACGGATGGTGTTCGAGGAATCCGGCACGGATATGATTGTGGCGCAGCCTCTGCCGCTCACAGACCTCTTCTATGATGGCCTGTCGCAGTGGGAAAAGTGTGCAGCGATGGCGCAGAAATATCCTGACCGCACTATTTTTTGGGGGTCCGTCAACCCCTTAGAGGGCAGGAAGGCGTTGGATTTGATGGAACGCCAGGTGAAAGAGTATGGCGCGAAAGCCTTCAAACTGTACAATGTGCGCTACGATTATGGTGAGCCATTCCCCTGGCGCATGGACGATCCGCGCGTGGCCTATCCCATCTTCGAGAAGGCACTTGAGCTGGGTATTACAACCATAGGTGTGCATAAGGGTGTGCCGCTTGGACCGCAGCCCATAGAGTATACTCAGGCCTGGGACATGGACGGAGCCGCTGCTAACTTCCCGGATATCAACTTCGTTATCTTCCATGTCGGGCTTCCTTTCATTGATGAGATTTGTTGGCAACTCGTGCGCTATCCCAACCTCTATGCATCCATTGCTGCCACGCTCAACTTTGTCGTGCGTGCGCCGCGCGCCTTCGCGGAAAACATGGGAAAGCTGATGTTCTGGTGCGGTGAAGACAAGATCCTCTACGGTGGTGAGACGCCTATCTGGCACCCGCGCTGGGCGCTCGACGCCTTCTGGAAATTTGAGTTGCCCGAAGACATGGTGACGGGTTATGGCTATCCCCAGTTGACCGCACAGGCCAAGAAGAAAATCCTCGGAGGCAACCTCGCTCGCTTGATGGGCATCGATGTTGAAAAGAAAGTACTGGAGTTGCAGCGCTGACACCATCAGCGGAACTTTCCGCAAGCGTAGTCCGCGCTGGGTAGCTCGTCTTCGCTCTGCAGGGATAGGGAATGGTGAAGGGTTGAGAAGGGCCCTGTCCCTGTAGGCACCATGTGACAGAGCCAGGCTTATCATGTAGTACTTTCCATAGCCGCAAAAATCCGTTAACTGGTAAACTCTTATTTTGTATCATGTTCGGTTTATTGCTACGTATTATGAAAAGCACATATATCAATGTTGTATATTTTTGTAGAAGAGGGTTTACAGTATGTCTGATGCCAAAAATGTCCAACGAGCGCAGGTGGGGGATGTTGTTTTAGAAGGCAATCATCGGAAGAAACACTATCGTTCTGTAGGGCTGGTTGTTACATGCATGCTCTGGCTCCTTGCGGTTGCCCTTATGATCGCGCTATCATTGTTTGCTCATACTCATCCTCAGCCTCTCCCCTTTGAACTGACGACGTCAAGAGATCTGCAAAGTTTGCCTTTCCCCTGGGTGGTGCAGGCAACCATGAGATGGTTTACCGCCATCAATGACCCCGGGCCAGACGTGTTCATTGTACCTATTGCTGTCCTCATTCTGGCTCTGATCCGCCAGTTTAGAGCAGCCATCTTCCTGGCATTGTCTGCCGGAATTGGGAATGGTATAGACGCACTTATTGGTGATTATGTCGGTCGTCCTCGCCCAAATCCTCAACTGATACATGTCGATAGTTTACTCAAGTTCAATAGTTTTCCCTCCGGCCATAGCTGCCATATGATGGTTTTTTACGGATTTTTGCTGTATCTGAGCCTGACAAAGCCCGTACGCCAGTGGAAGTACCACCTGGCATTACTGCCGCTCCAAATCTTTGCGATCATTAATATTCTCATTATGGGCTTCGCGCGTTTGTGGGAAGGTGAGCACTGGGTAACCGACGTTGTAGGTGGTTACCTGGATGGTGCTATCTGGTTGATATTCTTCATTTTTCTCTATAACTGGACGACAGATAGGTTGCGCGAGCGCCGTGCAAGAAGAGCGATGCAACAAGCATTGTAACGATATTGCGTTTTTAAGAGCGGTGCTGGTCCTACCCATTTGAGGAGGAAGAACTTGTCAGCTTATCACGAACAAATGACGAACAACTGGTGGGCTGAAGGCGATATCCCAGTACATAACAATTCCCGGGTTACCTACCTCGTCGATGGCCGCAGTGCCATGCTCACCATCTGCCACCATCTGCTCAAAGCACGTGAGTACATTTACATCGCGAGTTGGGGTATGACTCCCGGGATGGAGCTGGTACGCGGAACAGACCATCGCGCAGGATCCGATGGAAGCCCCGAGCAGGAGGCGCTGCTGGCCGAACTACGTACCCACGGTCTTGAGCAGGCTGATATTGACTTCTGGTGCGCCCATGATCTCTCTGTGCAAGCCGTCCTTGGGTATGCCGTGAGTAAAGGTGTTGAGGTAAAGGTACTGCTCTGGGATTGCCTGGTTTTACCAGGGCTGGCCTCTTACAGGCCCAAAGATGCCCAGGAGCAATTGACACAGGTAGGCGTTACATGTCTGCTGGATGATAGTACACGTGGTATAATCCATCATCCCACTGAGTCCTTACATCAAAAGATCTCGATTGTGGATGGCACCCACGCCTTTGTAGGCGGTGTAGATCCACTGGTTGAACTGAGTGGTGACTTCGATCGCTGGGATAGTCCATCCCATCCTTTCTCTTCCCCTTACCGTCGCAACAAAGCGGGAACCAGTCCGCATCCCTGGCACGATGCCCATGCCTTGATCGAAGGGCCAGCAGCCGGGGATGTCGAATTCAATTTTCGCGAGCGGTGGAATGATGTGATCCTGCGCCATTCACGGGAGAAAGATTTGCTTATCTTCGAGCATCCCTCTGCTCTTCCATTGGAGAGTAAGACCATGATGCAGGTGGCTCGTACTATTCCTGAGCATACCTATAGCTTCGACCCTCATGCTGGCATCCAGGGCATTGCGCAGATCTATCGAAACGCGCTGGACAACGCGCAACACTTTATCTACCTGGAGAACCAATACTTCTGGCTCCATTCCTATAGAGGCATAGATGTTCCCTTGCTGGGGGCTGATAGTCCTGAGATGGAAGGCATCATCCGGCAATTAGGTGAGGCATTGAGACGTGGCGCCACGCTTGCTCTTGTGTTGCCTGACCACCCCAATGTTGGGCGCGCGTACACTGATGCTGGCCTCACTCGCTTGCGTGCAGAAGCTCTTGAAGCGGTGGAGCAGGGAAGATTACAGGTGTTCTGCCTGGGAACTTCAACTCGCCAGGAAGATGGCGAACATTACCGCCCGATCTATGTCCATGCCAAGGTCGCTATTATCGATGATCTCTGGACTACCGTCGGCTCTGCGAATCTGAACAATAAAGGTATGCGCGACGATACCGAAATGAATGTCGCCACCCTTGACGCGGAACTAGCCCGGGGGTTGCGCCTCATGCTGTGGGCCGAACATCTTGGGCTGCTTGGCGAGGAGGAACTCTTTGGCGTGGCACGCTATTTGGGTCATCAATATCAAAGGCAGGAAGATGAGGCACATGCCAAACGGGTGTGGCACGCGTTGCAAGAGACACTGGGGGACCCGCTGATTGGTCATCGTTTGTTGACTCAACGCGCAGAGGACAACCTGCGCCGGTACAAAGCGAACCAACCCTTGTCAGGCCACCTCCTGCCCTTTCTGACAGCGCAGGAAGCACAACAACAAGGTCTGCATTTCCGCGAAGAACATGGGTGGATTGAAGA
>CATPCK010000617.1 GCA_955652655.1 uncultured Ktedonobacteraceae bacterium
GGGCACTCGGAAACAGGCAGCATTTCGGTGCTGCGAACGCTTGGGGAAAAGGAACCCCTACTGTATGGGTAGCAGTATTCATATGGCAAGCTCCTTCGTTGAACCAAGAACCCCTGTGCATGTATGCCAGGGAGTGTCAGACAATTGAACATGTGCAGTAATAACTGCTCTCATCAAGAGAGGTGGAGGGAAACGGCCCGATGAAACCCGACAACCCCCCTGCGTACCTATGCGCGGGAAGGGTGCCAATTCCGGCGGAACAATCCGCAAGATGAGGGGTATAAGCAAGCAACTCTTAAACCCCTGAATCTCAGGGGTTTTTTGTATCTTGGACCCTTTGAGCATTTCATTAAAGTGAAGATACTGCCTTTTTTTCAAGCTTTATAAGGAGGAAACCATCGTTGAGCAATTTTATGAAAAGCCCAATAACCTTTTTCACTAGCGAATCGGTGACTGAGGGGCATCCCGATAAACTCTGTGACCAGATCTCGGATGGCGTGCTCGACGCCATTCTAGCGCAAGATCCCCTGGCTCGTGTCGCGTGCGAGACGGCTACAACTACCGGGCTGGTGCTCGTCGCGGGGGAAATTACCACTTCTGCCTGGATTGATATGTCGGCAGTTGTCCGCAAAACTATTGAGCAGGTAGGCTACATCAACGCTGACTACGGCTTTGATTATCGTACCTGTGGCGTTGTTACCTCGATAGGCAAGCAATCTCCCGACATAGATCTGGGTGTCAGTCGCTCGGTAGAGGTGAAGAGCGGCACTACTATGCTTACTGATGATGAGTTAGAGCAAATTGGCGCCGGTGACCAGGGGATGATGATTGGCTTTGCCTGTAACGAAACCCCTGAATATATGCCATTGACTATCAGCCTTGCTCACAAACTCACCCGGCAGCTTTCCCAGGTTCGACGAAGATCATGGGGTGGGACTGGTCCCATGTCTTACCTGCGTCCGGATGGTAAAAGCCAGGTCACCGTCCAGTATGAATATGGCCGCCCCGTGCGTGTCGATACCGTCGTCATCTCTACGCAACATGCTGACTACATAGACCAGGAACAAATCCGCCTGGATGTCATCGAACACATTATTAAGCCTATAATTCCTGCTCATCTGCTTGATGGTTCCACAAAATATCTCGTCAACCCCACGGGCCGCTTCGTCACAGGTGGACCTATGGGCGATGCTGGCCTCACAGGCCGTAAAATCATCGTAGATACCTATGGTGGTATGGCGCGTCACGGTGGTGGCGCCTTTAGTGGCAAGGATCCAACAAAAGTTGATCGTTCCGCCGCGTACGCCGCACGACACATCGCCAAGAACATTGTGGCAGCAGGATTGGCCGACCGCCTGGAACTGCAGGTAGCCTACGCTATCGGCGTGGCTCGCCCGCTATCACTTTTTGTCGAGACATTTGGCACGGGGAAAGTCTCCGACGAAGAAATTTTGCGCTTGATTAACGAACATTTCGACCTGCGACCTGCAGGTATCATTCAGGCCTTAAATCTCCGCCGCCCCATTTACCAGCCAACCGCCGCTTTTGGTCATTTCGGCCGTACCGATATCGATGCTCCGTGGGAAGCCCTCGACAAGGTTCCTATGCTACGCAAAGGCGTTGGAGCCTCCACATTGCAAAGCAGCAGTCGTGAGAGCGAGGCAGAGACTCTCTCATAGTCACATTCCATCAAAACACATCGTATCGAGGGCCGAGTCAACCATGGTTGCTCGACCCTCGATTGTCATAGCTTCTTCCTTGCCCTCTTGCTCCCTTGCTTTAATCTCGTATAATGGTGTTTGAATCGAAGATTGTGCATGCCACAGAAAGAGAGCATAACGATATGGACTTCTCGCTCAATGAAGAGCAATTGGCAATTCGGGACACCTGCCGAGAATTTGCGGAACAGGAAATCAAACCTCTTGCCGAAGACATGGATCGAACAGGGGCCTTTCCCTATCAACTTATTCGCAAAATGGCAGCGCTTGGGCTTTTAGGCCTTCCTTTTCCAGAAGAATACGGCGGTGCCGGTGCGGACTTCCTATCCTACTGCCTGGCCATTGAAGAGATATCGCGTGGCGATGTCTCCATTGGTATTACCATGGAAGCTCACACCTCTCTAGGGGCAAGTCCTTTCTTCCACTATGGGAGTGAAGAACAAAAAGAGCGCTTCCTGGTACCTCTGGCAAGAGGTGAGCAATTGTGGGCTTTCGGTTTGACCGAACCCGAGGCAGGTTCTGACTCAGGTGGCACCCAGACACGAGCCGTGCTACAAAATGGCTACTGGCACATTAATGGCTCCAAAGCCTTCATCACCAACGCCGGTACCGATATGACTGGCGGGGTCACCATCACAGCTGTCACCGGGAAGCGGCCCGATGGGCATAAAGAGATCACCAATATCATCGTGCCAAAGAACACCCATGGCTATATCATTGGCAATCCCTACAAAAAAATGGGCTGGAAAGCCTCAGATACGCGCCCCCTCACCTTTGAAGACTGTGCCATCCCCGAGCACGATATCCTTGGTCAGCGCGGAGATGGTTTTAAGCAATTCATGCAGATACTTGATGCCGGCCGTATCGCCATCGCTGCCCTCTCGGTTGGCCTTGCCCAGGCATGCCTTGATGAAGCCTTGAGCTACGCCAAAGAACGCAAACAGTTTGGGCAACCCATCAGCAAATTCCAGGCCATTCAGTTCAAACTCGCCGATATGGATACAGAAATAGAATTGGCACGTTTAATGTATTATAAAGCTGCGTGGCTGCATATGCAGGGCAAACCCTATTCGCGCGAAGCCTCTATGGCGAAACTCTTTGCCTCAGAAACTGCCAAGCGCGCAGCTGATCAAGCTGTGCAGGTCCACGGTGGTTACGGCTTCATGGATGAATATCCTGTTTCGCGCTACTGGCGTAGTGTCAAAGTCAACGAGATTGGTGAAGGCACCAGCGAGGTGCAGCGTATGGTTATTGCAAAACACCTCGGGTGCTAAAAACTTCGATTGTGTAAGTGTAGCCTGATTGAGAGTGTTACACATCTTCAGGGAACGACAATCTGTTGATCTATTTTCTCTTGCACCTGTTCAATTTTTACCAATCTCCGCCACTAAAAGCCCCTGTGATTCATCCATGGGGATGAAAGTGGCGCTCCTCATCTGCTGTTGGCGTGCAGGTGTGGAATGTGATCGTTCGATACTTGGTACCCAAGA
The DNA here is from genome assembly GCA_955652655.1 of uncultured Ktedonobacteraceae bacterium. Classification (GTDB taxonomy): domain Bacteria; phylum Chloroflexota; class Ktedonobacteria; order Ktedonobacterales; family Ktedonobacteraceae; genus UBA11361. Next base: position 3,209 of record CATPCK010000617.1, read on the forward strand.
GGTTAGGAAGGAAAAAGCCGTGAGGATCCTTGGTAGCTCTTGCTTGACTTCTAGAGCCCAGCCAGGATGGCTCCGTCCTCGGTATTGAGGAAGTTGCCACACCAGGCGAGCAGGCGACTGACGCGCACCGCATTCTCCGGTACCTTGTAGCCACGCATCGTGCGATAGCGCTCTTTGATCCACCAGCCGATGGCGCGCTCACAGGCATTGTTGGTGCCATCGAGCGTTTCCCCTTTGGGTCCTTTCCAGGTGCGGTGTTGGGTAGGCCGCTGGCGAGGTACATTTACTGCCCTATTCCATCGGCCTCCCACCAAACTGTACGTGCACCTTTCAATGCATACAGCTTTCCGTTTGTTCATTCCGATGTCCTTCGTCGGGTAGGCTTTCCTGCATGGATAGCCTGATGGCAAAGGTGGCAAACCACCAGGGTCTTTCTCCGGCGGGCAGCCAGGATTTTGACCCAGCGTGGTCGTTCCCGTCCTCCCTTTTCCAGATCTGCTAGCTTGCGGATGTGATGAACTTGTACTTGCTCTCGCGATCCGCACATCTCGCATGTGTCGGCAAGAAGCCGTTTCAGCAGCTCGTTGCGTTCTGATCTTTCATAGATCGGGATGTGATCGACCAGGATTGCTTGTGTTTGTCGCTGAAGTGGGATACCTCCGAAGCGGGCGACGAGTGGCTTCTTTCCTTCTCGTGGAACATGGATTTCCAAGCAAGGATAGGTCGTCCCGTTCGCCGCTTGAAAGCTCGCTCGATACTTGCGCAATTGCGCTGCCGCGCTCGTTTTGTGCTTGTACGCAAGCGTCTTGAGGAGGGAACCTTTTACTGCCCAGTGTAGTTTCCAGAACCAGGAAACATTGTGGGCAAGCAGGGAGTATTGCACTACTCCCCGGTACTCTTGCTGGTAGCGTTCGATGATGGTAAAGTCATCGTCTGTCAGCATGGGTGCCCGATGGATAGGTTTTCCCGCTCGTTGATAGAGGGCACATTTGCTCTCGACGACATCCGGTGGCA
>CATPCK010000618.1 GCA_955652655.1 uncultured Ktedonobacteraceae bacterium
CAATAGGCGCGACCGCCCTGATCTTCTATACCAAAAGAGGCCTCCCCGCACGGGGAGGCCTCTTTTGGTATTATCTATTTATCCGCGTAACCGTTCTAAAACGGGGGGTTGACGTAGTTTCGCCAATGCTCCAGCCTCGATCTGGCGCACGCGCTCGCGAGTAATACCCAGTTCACGCCCAACCTGTTCCAGTGGATGAGCCTGGCCATTGCCCAGCCCAAAGCGCAACTGCAGTACCAGTCGCTCACGTGGTGTAAGCACCGACTCCAGGACGCGCTGAACTTCATCCTTCAGCGTCTGTGTCGTGGCAATATCTTCGGGAGAAGCCGATTCTGTATCGGCAAGTACATCCCCAAGCTCTTGCTCTTCATCCTCACCCACAGGCAGTTCCAGGGAAACCGGAGCGCCGGGAGCCGATTGTAGCTCTATCATACGCAGAGGATCTAAGCCCGTAGCATCTGCCAGTTCCTGTTCTGTGGGTTCGCGTCCCAGTTCCTGCAATAACCGCTGGCGTTCACGCCGGATACGATTCAGCGCCGTATTGACGTAGACGGGCAAACGAATTGTCCGTCCCTTATCCGCAACTGCGCGGCTAATTGCCTGGCGAATCCACCAGGTCGCATGGGTAGAAAAACGATGACCGCGCCGCCAGTCATAACGCTGTACAGCACGGATCAGCCCAATATTGCCCTCCTGGATCAAATCGAGCAACGTCAGTCCACGACCAACGTACCGTTTGGCAATACTCACGACTAATCGAAGATTCGCTAAGATAAACTGCTTCATCGCGTCACGATCACCCATCTCGATGCGCTTGGCCAGTTCGATCTCGCGTTCATGCGTAATCATTGGCACCCGCCCAATCTCACGTAGATAGGTCATCACAGCATCCGACTCACCAGCATCAGTATTGCTGGCACTATTCTCATCCTGGTCTTCTGAGCGGCGACGGCGCATGACAGGGCGACGCACTGGCGTCCCTTCGTCAGCGGGTATCGATGGAAGTGCGAGAATAGAGGCAGCCTCTAGTTCGGGTGAGCCTTGTATCTGAGTCAGGTCTTCATGCATAGCAGACATTTCTTCCAACTCAAGGGAGACCGGTTCGAGACTATTGATGTCCTCTTCCATCTCCTGCTCATCTTTTTCTGATCCCTCCTCTACATCATCCTCAATAGTATATTCAAGATCTTTGTTGAGCAACTGTTCGACAATATCAAACGGCTGCTCCTGATCTGGTTTCGTATTGGTATCATCATCCAAGGTTAGCGTCGTCCCCGTCATGGCACGCTGTTGTAGGTCAATCATTCTGCGCCCTCCATGAAAGTACCTGATAAATCTTAAACAGCAAGATATATGTTTCGTCGTCCGGCCCTACACTCAAGGAAAGCGATCCTTAGATCGAACGCCTGGTCCGAGTACCGAGTGGGAGGAAGTCTAAGACATGTCAATTTGTTTCTATCTCTAAAAACAAAACCAGGCAAGAAAATATTCCTTCACACTTCTAATTATACCGTATGTTACCCCTTTCGTTCTAGTCCCCAAGGCCAGGTTTTAGGTCAATCTCGTAAAGTCGTATATATTAAATACGTCTCAACCCCCCTTAAGGTGGCAATTGCTTGCGCTGAGGAATGCGAAACCCGCCTCACAAGGATACACTTCTATACGAGTATCTTTGTGAGGCGGGCTCTAACTCTTTGTGCATTCGTTGACCCTCTTGTCTTGCTATTCTTCTTGACGTTAAGTAGCCTCTACTCTAGAATAACAGAATGAAGAGATTTTCGCAATCCTTAGAGGTTACAATTAAACGCATTGACACAAGTTTACCACTACCTACCTATGCCACTGCTGGCTCCGTAGGTTTCGACCTTCTCTGTCGAGAGGATACCGGGATCGCCCCGCACACCCTGGGACGAATCCCGGCCAATGTCATTGTGCAGACCCCCCCGGGCTACATGCTACTGATTTCACTACGCAGCAGTACCCCGCGGCGCAAAGGCCTGCTTATACCCCACGGCGTCGGCATCATCGACCAGGACTACTGCGGCGAGGGCGACGAAATCATGCTGCAAGTCTACAATTTCCTCGACGAAGCTGTCACCGTCCAGCGCGGTGAGCGTATCGCCCAGGGTATGTTCGTGCCCATCATGCAGGTGAACTGGAACGAGGTCGACGAGGTAGGCAAGGGTCGTGGCGGCTTCGGAAGCACAGGTGCATAATGCCAGGAACAGAAACAGACTATTATGCCGTCCTCGAAGTGTCACCGTCAGCGACACAAAGTGAAATCAAACGCTCCTATCGCCGCCTTGCCCGCAAATACCACCCCGATCTCAACCAGCAGGCGCGCGATCAACATATCAAGCTCCTCAACGAAGCCTATAAAATCCTGAGCGATCCCCCCCGGCGTGCCACCTATGACCAGCAGCGCCTCATCGAAGCCTCGCGGCGCAAAGCTGCCCAGGAGGCGCTGCGCCAACAGCAAGAGCAGGCCAAACAAGAACCCCGCATGACCTGGATCGAAGGCATATTTGGCTTCATCAAAGAAATACGCAGAGAGCTAAAAGAGCCTTAAAAAAAGTGCTACAACATCTCTACTATCTCTCGTAACAAATCTACCATCCCCCCAACCCCCTGCACCACCACATCCGCGTGCTCCAGCAACACAGGCAAAGTATCCGCGTGCTGCACGACAATCGACAAGCCCGTCACCACCTTCTTCTCTTCCCGCAGCCGCTCCACCTCCAGCACGGCATCCAGGTCGGTCTGATCATCGCCCGCGAACACAACGCCCTGCACCTGGAAATGCTCAACGAAGCGCCGCAGCGCCTGCCCTTTATCTACCGCCAGGGGCGTCAGCACCTCCACCATCTTCTTCCCCTCCCTCAACCGCATATTCACCTGCCGCGCGGGCTCCTCCAGAATCGCCAGGATATCCCGCCGCGCCTGTTCTTGATCAGCGGAGAGACGGTAATGCAGCGTCCCTCCTACCCGCTTCCGTTGCACATACACCCCCGGCAAACGAGGCAGCCGCTGCTCAATCAGGTCAAGCAGGTATGTGCCAGGCTCGATATACTGCAAAGC
>CATPCK010000619.1 GCA_955652655.1 uncultured Ktedonobacteraceae bacterium
GCCCTTCCCCCGCCCCTACGGAATTCCATGGGCTTCTCCACAGCTAGATGCGTATTGGGCCGATCAAGCGGCTGAGGGCGCGGTAAACCCGGTGCACGATAAATCGGCACCTACGGCCGATCCGTTTGGTTGATTACCTTACAAACATATTTTCTGACTAGAGGGAAATGTTCGATGAAAGAACGTACACTTCTGCCCGTACTACCCGATTCAGTACAATCCACGCTGTCACAGGTGCTGGCGGTAGGCTCTCGGGTGCAGCCATTCAGTAATGAAAGCCAGGAAAAAGCTCCTCGCACTCGCGATGCAAAGGTTGTGCATAGCGTCTGCCCCTACTGCGCCGTGGGATGCAGCTTGAACGTCTACGTCAAAGACGGCACAGTGATTGATATCGAAGGCGATCCCAACAGCCCCATCAATCGCGGGACGCTGTGCCCGAAAGGCTCGGCTACATTCCAGTATACGGTCAATCCCAGTCGTTTGACACAGGTGCTGTATCGCGCGCCCTATAGCGATCACTGGGAGGTTAAATCGCTGGATTGGGCGATGGAACAGATCGCGCAACGCATCAAGAAAACACGCGATGAGACGTTTGTGGAACGGCTGCCAGATGGGCGCGAGGTCAATCATACGCTGGGTATCGCCTCGCTGGGCGGCGCAACGCTGGATGTTGAAGAGAATTATGTGATGAAGAAGCTCTTCTCCGGCGGCTTGGGCATCGTCTCGATTGAGAACCAGGCCCGTATATGACACAGTTCCACGGTACCCGGTCTGGGTACATCGTTTGGACGTGGCGGAGCCACCACTTTCCCGCAGGATCTGGTGAACAGCGATGCGATTTTGATTATGGGCAGCAACATGGCTGAGGCGCACCCTGTGGCTTTCGCGAATGTCGTCAAAGCCAAGGAACTCGGGGCAAAAGTCATGCATGTAGACCCGCACTATTCGCGCACATCAGCGCTGGCGAATCTCTATGTGACGACACGCGCAGGCAGCGATATTGTGTTCCTGGGAGCGATCATTCGTCATGTGCTGGAAAGCAATGGCTACTTTCATGATTACGTGGTGCATTATACCAACGCGGCAACACTGGTACGAGAGGATTTCAAAGATACCGAAGAACTAGATGGGCTGTTCTCCGGGTATGATTCTGATTCAGAAACCTATACCGACCAGAACAGTTGGGACTATCAACGCGACAAAGATGGGCAGCCATTGTCCGATCCAACGTTGCAGCATCCGCAATGTGTCTTCCAGGTGATGCGCCGCCATTTCGCACGCTATACACCAGAGATGGTGGAAAATGTGTGCGGCGTGCCTCGCGAAGTCTGGCTACAGGTTGCGCAAACGCTGATTGAAAACTCTGGACGCGAGCGCACGTCGGCTATCTGTTACGCGGTTGGTTGGACACAGCAATCGAAGGGCGTGCAGATTATCCGCGCTGCCGCCATTTTGCAACTGCTGCTTGGTAATATCGGGCGTCCAGGCGGCGGTATTATGGCGCTGCGCGGTCATGCTTCGATTCAGGGTTCAACGGATGTGCCAACGCTCTATGATCTGCTGGCCGGTTACATGCCACAGCCCAGTGCTTTGCTGACGCCGGTACCATCTGCCAAAGACTCCCCCGGAGCAACGACGTGGGGCGAGAAAAGAGATGCATCGAGCAATGTACTCTCTCAACAGACGTTGCAAGAGTATATCGATTCATCCGGGCAAAAGCTTGGCTGGTGGTCGAATACTCCGGCCTACATGCGGAGTTTACTGCAAGCGTGGTATGGTGATGCGGCGAATGAGGAAGAGGGCAATTGCAGCTATCGCTGGATTCCCAAGATTACCGGCGATCATTCACACCTGGCGACCAGCTATGTCATGCTGGACGGCACAGTCAAGGGCTACCTGCTCTTCGGACAGAATCCTGCAGCGGGTAGCACGCACTCTACTATGCAGCGTAAAGCACTGGAGCAATTAGACTGGATGGTGGTACGTGACCTCTACGAGGTAGAGTCGGCAGCGTTCTGGTACAAGAAGCCGGGCTTCGGGCCAGAGACGGAGCCGGTGGATTCCAGCAAGATCAAGACGGAAATCTTCCTCTTGCCTGCCGCCGCTTCGACAGAGAAAGAGGGCAGTTTCACCAATACGCAGCGCATGCTGCAATGGCGCGACAAAGCGGTTGATCCGTCCGGTGATGCTCGTTCCGACCTGTGGTTCGTGTATCACCTGGGGAAACGCCTGAAAGAACTCTATGCCGGTAGTAAAGAGTGGCGAGATGGGGGCTTGCAGGCGCTCACGTGGGATTATGACATGGAGAAACCGGAGGAAGGGTCAAGGATTACCGATGAGCCAGATGCGCTGCTGGTCTTGAAAGAGATCAATGGGTACTATACTCGTCCAGCTGACCAGCATGGCGCTGACGGCAACCAGCTACAGTCGTATACGCTACGCAATGGCCCGCATGTACCAAACTTCACTGTACTCAAAAGCGATGGTAGCACGGCCTGTGGCGCGTGGATTTATAGCGGGGTCTATCCAGAACCAGGCAAAAACCGCGCTGCTTCACGCAATCCGGAGGGGCGCACGTTCCTGGAGTGGGGCTTTGCCTGGCCTGCCAACCGGCGCATCCTGTACAATCGTGCTTCGGCTGATCCGCAGGGTCGCCCGTGGTCGGAACGCAAGAAGTACATCTGGTGGGATGAGGCCGAGAAGAAGTGGACAGGTTATGATATACCCGACTTCCCGGTGAGCAAGTCACCTGATTTTCGGCCTGAACCTGGTGCAACTGGCATGGATGCGCATTCTGGCACGGACCCATTTATCATGAAGCCGGATGGGAAGGGCTGGCTCTTTGTGCCGAAAGGGCTGAAAGATGGGCCGCTACCCACGCACTACGAAGCGGCTGAATCGCCCATGCAGAATGCGCTGTACCACCAGCAGAGCAATCCGGCGGCGAAGTACTACCGCGATCGACCTGATAACCGCCTCTCGCCGGTGGGTGATCCGGATTATCCCGTTGTGATCACGACCTATCGCCTGACCGAACACCATGTCAGTGGGCCGATGACGCGCTGGATGCCCTGGTTGAACGCGCTGCAGCCGTCGCTGTTCGCTGAAATCAGTCCAGAACTGGCAGCAGAGCGCAAAATCCGGCATGGCGATTGGGTGATTATCAGCACGCCGCGCGGGGAGATCGAAGCGCGGGCGATGGTCACGCGGCGTATGCGCCCGCTTTACTTTGGCAGGCGCGTGGTACACCAGATTGGCCTGCCGTTCCACTGGGGCTTCCAGGGCAAGAGCACAGGTAGTATCACCAACGATCTCGCGCACATGGTTCTGGAGCCAAATGTGAGTATTGAAGAGGCCAAAGCGTTTACCTGTAACATACGTCCAGGGCGGATGCCATAAA
>CATPCK010000620.1 GCA_955652655.1 uncultured Ktedonobacteraceae bacterium
AACTGATTCGTTTGGGCTGCACCTACATACAGATCGACGCTCCTCAGTACGCGGCTCTTCTCGACCCGCAGATGAGGGAGGGATATCGCCAGCGTGGGAACGATCCGGACAAGCTGATCGATCACTGCATCGAATTGGACAACGCCATCATTGATGGTCACTCCGGCGTGACCTTCGCGATCCATATCTGCCGTGGGAACAACCAGAGCAAATTCTATGCCGCAGGCGATTATGAGCCAATCGCCCGTATCTTCAGCCAGACCCACTTTCAGCGCTTCCTGCTCGAATACGACGATGAACGATCCGGTGGCTTTGAACCGCTGCAGCACGTGCCCGAGGACCGCTCTGTCGTTCTTGGCCTGGTGACAACCAAGAAGCCCCGGCTGGAGTCTGCCGATGAACTACGTCACCGCATCGAAGAGGCATCTCGCATCGTGCCCCTGGAGCGGCTTGCCCTCAGCCCGCAGTGTGGATTTGCCTCCACAATGGAGGGGAATCACATCTCGTTCGAGGACGAGCGTCGCAAGCTAGAACTCGTGGCAAGTGTGGCGCGGGAGGTCTGGGGATCTCAATGATGCGTCAGGAGATGAGCTACATTGCCACGGATACATCCGGATTATTTTTTCATGTCCATAATTGGCCTGTACATGCATCGCGAAAAAAAATTGTTCGGTTGTTGCAATTCTTGCAGTTTTTATGTAACCTATCCCTAGATACGGATTGTTGCATCTTGTCTCGTGTAATGAGGTAAATCAAACCTTGCTCTGGCACACGGGCGGGCGCGGTACATCGGGCCCCTACAAAGACGCTTGCAGTCCTCATGATCAGAAGGAAGGGTTATGACATGCGTAAATCATCTCTTGCGTTTCTCGCGGTGACGTTGCTCACCCTACTCACCCTGGTACCCACGATTGCGTTTGCACACGTAGCTGCGGCCGGGCCCGGTGTGGGCAACATTCCACAAGGAACCCAGACCGACACTGCCTACGCCAGGAGTTTTACGACCCAGCACGTGACGAACGTATTTGCGACGACACAGAAGGCCAGTTGCTACACGCCAGAGGTACCATATGCGGTAAGCGATGGCCCAAATGATGGCTATAGCGGCGAGACAGCCTGTGGTAGTGCCTCTACCACCGGGGAGAACCTCGGTCCCTATGCTACTCAGGCCGGCAGCAATCCTGGCTATCCTGCTAGCACTCCTATGCTTGTCAAGGATCACTCAGAGTCCGATATCCGGGTCGATCCCACCAACCCGAAGCACCTGATCGGCTCCTCCAAGTGGTTTGTCAGCGCCGAGGGTTACAACCATTTGCTGGGATTTTACGAGTCTTTCGACGGCGGCCAGACATGGTCGATCCAGGGGCATATCCCAGGGTATGAAGGCTGGACCGATAACACCGACCCGGTTGGAGCTTTCGATAGCTTTGGGAACTATTATGAGTTGATCCTGGCCTACCAGTTCTTCTACAACAAGGATGGCTCGCACAACTACACGGTTGGCACGTCCCAGGAGGCGAACCCGGCCGTCCCAGCCGAGGTCGTCTCCGTTGCGGTTCATCCGCATGGCGCGACGACGGCAACCAACTGGAACACGACCCAAAACGGCCACCCGGACTACATTGCCACCTATGATAGTGTCGGTGGCGCGCCAGATAAACAGTGGATCACCATCGACACCAACAAGAATCTGCCCAACGGCTCGCCCAATCCTAACTATAACACGATTTACGCGATGTGGACGCTCTTCGACGGCATCTCAAGCAAGCCGTATGTCGCAACCGCAAAGGCGCTGCCAAATGGAACGCACACTGCCTGGTCCACACCGCAACTGCTCCCAACCGTCAACAGCACAGCGGGGGATACCTACTTGCTCCCCCACGTGGACCCCACTGGGGTGGTCTACACCACGGTAACGAATTTCCCGGCGAAGCACGGATCCTGCTGCTCCACCATCTCAGTCGATTTCTCGACGGATGGTGGCATTACCTGGCAGGGGCCAAGGGTGGTCATCCAGAACGTTCAAGATCCACCGCTGGTTTATGCGAACACCACCTTCAGAGACGGGATCGAGGACACCTTTGCTGTCGGCAATCATCTGTCCGCACAGGGCCACTATCCGCTCTATGTGGCCTGGGAGGATTACAGTGTGGGAGTGGGCAACGTCATCATGTCGGCTTCCTATGATCAAGGGTTGACATGGAGCACTCCCATTCAGGTCAACGATAACGTGTCGTCGGTCGATGAGTTCCAACCCAATCTGACGGTCGCTGCCAACGGGACCGTGAGTGTAGCCTTCTACGATCGTCGCCTGATTTGTCCCGCAGCTGGCACTGTCGAGGCTGCGCACGCTGGCCTCGCCCTTGACCAGGTTAACCCGAATTATGCGGGCAGCCTGCCTCCGTATGGGGCTACTAACTACTGCATAAACGCCAGCGTGCAATTCTACAATGCCACCCTTACGCCATTCGGGAACAACATCCGGCTCACCCAGCACACGTGGGACCCACAGTTGAACTCACCGCACACGGATAGCGCCTTTGCTATCACCGCCTTCATCGGCGACTACTTCGGCAATACTACCAGTGGCTCGACAAACATATCGAGTTTCGTGAGCACGTACAACGACGGCTCCAATCCCGCCAACCGTCAGCAGCAGGTTGTTGCCACCGTCGCCATCCCATAACCGCTAATAGCGCAGGAGAGCCTCTGGGCTCTCCTGCAGGTACTCATAACCTACACGAAATTCGGTTCCCCCATAGCTGCGATACAGGTATCTGACGGTTTCTGTGTCGGGGTATCATCAAATGCAGAAATGATGCTATTCACGCATGGCGAATTGTATTCTGCACCGTGACCCAGGCCAGGAAAGAGGAAGTAGTAGCTGTTCTTGAGCGTTTGCGCCGCGAGTTTGCCATTCGCTGGCGGCGTAATCGGGTCATACTCATCGGAGAGCACCAGCGTG
>CATPCK010000621.1 GCA_955652655.1 uncultured Ktedonobacteraceae bacterium
AGTAACGACAGGTACAGGCGACACAGGATATACAGGTTTAATAGGGTCCGAACGTGTAGCCAAATATGATCCGCGCCCCGACACATTTGGCACAGTCGATGAAGCGACATCTGCTTTAGGCCTGGCGCGTGCGATGACACAGGATGCAAAGGTCAAAAAAATCATCTTCGACATTCAGAACGAACTCTACTATCTCATGGCGGAGCTGGCCACAACGCCAGAAAATTATGAGCAGATGGGCTTTCGCGTGACGGTTGAGCACGTGCAGAGGCTGGAGCAGGTAGAAGAGTCCCTCAAACAGGAAGTGGAAATACCCAACAAATTTATTGTTCCTGGGGATACTGCTGATGGTGCCGCACTTGACCTGGCACGCACCATTATTCGCCGCGCGGAGCGCATGGCGGTCAAACTACTGCACGATGGTGTCATCGAGAATGGTGAAGTTGTGCGTTACCTGAACCGGCTCTCTGACCTGGTCTTTATTATCGCGCGCTATATAGAGGTGAAGTCATCGCTGGCCCAGTTGCCTGAATAGTATTGCGAGCGTCGTGGCCTATCATACTCCCAGAATGGTCGTGGCCTGTGAAGAAAGCAGGCCGCCGCTCCCGTGGGCTACCGCCAGTTTTGCACCCTTGACCTGGCGAGGGCCGCACTGACCGCGCAACTGGCGCGTAGCCTCGATGATCAGAAATATCCCGCGCATGCCAGGGTGGTTCGATGAAAGTCCACCGCCATCCGTGTTGATGGGCAATTGTCCGCCAAGGGCGATGCGTCCATGTTGGACAAATGCCCCTCCTTCACCTTTCTTGCAGAATCCCAGGTCTTCGAGCAGCAGGAGCACGGTAATAGTAAACGAATCATAGAGCATCGCCATGTCGACCTCGGCAGGAGTGATAGCGGCCTCGCTAAAGGCACGCTGCCCGGTGACGGCCGCGGCGGTAACCGTCATATCCGGCATCTGCGAGATGTGTGCGTGGGTGTGACTTTCGCTGCTCCCCAGCACAAAGATGGGTTTCTGCTTCAGGTCACGCGCTCGTTCTTCAGTCGTCACCAGTACCGCTCCACCGCCGTCGCTAACAACACAGCAGTCGAGCAGGTGGAGTGGATCGGCGATCATGCGCGAGTTGAGCACGTCCTGAACCGTTATTGGCTCACGGTACATAGCCAGTGGATTGAGCCCGGCATGGCGTCGCGTGACGACTGCGATCTCAGCCAGTTGTTCCGGGGTGGTGCCATACTGATACATGTGACGGTGCGCCGCCATAGCATATGCTCCAACCAGCGTATTGCCATAGGGCGCCTCGTACGTAGCTTCGGGGATAGTTGCAGGACGCGCTCCCGTGCCTATCATCCTTCCACGGCTAGAAAGCTGGTTACTGGCGTACGTGATCAACGCTACTTCACACTTGCCCGCGCGGATTGCCGCTACGGCGTGGTTGAGGTGCGCCTCGAACGAGGATCCACCAATCGACGTGGTATCAGTATACCGTGGAAACAACTGCAAATATTCGCACAGCATGACGGTAGGCATGCCCAGCGAATGTGAGCTACAGAAGACCGCGTCTATATCGTCTTTATGAAGATCGCTCTCATCGAGTGCACGCCAGGTCGCCTGGGCATGAAGTTGCATCTCGGTCATATTTGGAACTCGACCGTAATCCGATTCGGCGACGCCGACGATGGCAACGCGCCCGCTGTATAAGGACATATACTCTGTGCTCCTTTGCTTACGCTTTGTAGTTACCAATTGAGCGCGTCCGCACCTGGTTTTCTTTTAATGAGAATAATCCCGTTCGCGTTTTACCTCTGCTGCACCATTATAGATTCCTGGTGATGAGCAAAGCAAGGGAGGCTCTTTTCTTGTTTCTCAGGGAAAAATAAAGTATACTCTGAAAAACGGTACAGTAGCGAGGAGAACCGATGACCATGGCAGCCGATTCCCGGCCTAAACCCCTACCTATAATGACGGATGAGAATCGCCCGTTCTGGGATGGATGCAGGCAAGGCAAATTGCTGTTACAGTATTGCAACCAGTGCCAGCAGCACCAGTTCTATCCGCGTTTGTATTGTATGCACTGTGGTTTTACCAGCATACGTTGGGTTCAAGCCTCCGGGCGAGGCGTAATCTACTCCTATACCATCATACACCAGAACAAATCTCCTGAATTTGTGCGGGATACCCCCTACAATGTCGCAGTTGTACAGTTAGAAGAGGGACCGCGCATGATGAGCAACATCGTGGAAACGGACCCTGGCGAACTACGTGTAGATTTGCCCGTCACAGTCGTTTTTGATGCGGTCAACGACGACATTCATTTACCTCGCTTCAAAGCGCTTTAATACTCTCCTCCCCTCGCTGCCAGGGAGGTGTCACAACAGGCTCGACCAGGAGGAAAGTTCAGCAGGAATAAGAACTACAATCGGTACTCCTCCGCCACCCCTTGCTTCCAGATTCTCACCTTCGTTATACCGGCCTCTTGAAGAATAGCTTCACTCTGTATATGTGCCTGCGCGATCTCCCTGGGATAATGTGCGTCTGATCCCAGACTCACAGGCGTTGCGTGTAGAGCGCAGGCACGCGCAAGGCGGCGCACAAGGCTGGGATAACTCAGGACGTCGTAGCCATTAATCTCTAAGGCAACGTCACAGCGCGCTGCTTCAGCCGCGAGTCGTTCAAGTTCCTCGTCCAAGAGCGGTGGGAGATAGGGGTTTTTGCGGCGCATACGAACCGGATGGCTTACCAGGCTAAAGTAGCCACTGCTAACAGCCTGCCTCAAGAGCTCTAAGTAACGCAGCCAGCATCTCTCCCCCTCTGCGCGGTCCCACTTCTTCTCGCTCTCGAACTGCACTCCATCGATTTCATGCACAGAGCCAATCAGAAAATCCCAGGAAAAGCCCTGCAAGTATCCCTGGATCACCTCGTTCTTAGCGGGGATAAAATCAACTTCCATTCCCAACCGCACATCAATGCCTGGAAGCTGTGCCGCAGCGTGTACCGCCTCGATATAGCCAGGAAAGGTGAGCAGTGGCCCTTCGAGCGCCAGATGTTCCAGCGTTGGGCGTGCTTCGCCCATCTGAAAAATATGTTCCGAAAGGCCGAGTACGCGCAGTCCTTTCTCACGTGCTGCCTCAGCCATCTGATGAGCGGAACTGTGAGAGACATGGCTATGGAAGTCGCTGTTGATCTTCATGCTGCACATCTCTCCTGCTAAAAGACGATACCTACTGTCATTATTGCTGCTTTACTACCGCGATGGCGAAACCATCCGTATAGTCATCGTCCATAGGAAGCGCAAGGGAGACAAGGCGCGGGTCGCTCGCTATACGTTTATTAAATTCGACAATACCGGCCAGCCCTTCATCTTCTGGCTGTTTGAATGCTTTGCCCGAGCGTATACAGTTGTCAGCCACGATAATGCTGCCAGGCCGGCTCAGTCGTAGAGCCCAGTCCAGGTATCGAGCATAGGGAGGCTTGTCAGCGTCGATAAAAATAAGATCGAAGGGCGCCTCACTTTCTAGCGTTGGCAGGAGGTCAAGCGCTTTCCCAACCCGCACTTCACTACGGTCACCGACACCGGCCCTCTCGAAGGAGTTTCGCACCACTTTGGCATGCTCGGGGTTCACCTCCAGGGTGATGAGGCGACCCCCAGCTGGCAGGGCGCGCGCAAGCCAGATGCCGCTATACCCGGCCAGCGCACCAATTTCCAGTATTTTATGCGCATTGCACATCGTCGCCAGCAGTTGCAGGAACTTGCCCTGGATCGGCGAAATCTGGATCTCTGGTAAACCAGCCTGCCTGGCCACTGTCAACGCAGCTCGCAGACCTTCATCTTCGGCTGCAAACATGTCGGTAATGGCTGCTTGAATCTCCCAACGGGTCTTTGCCGCTTGCTGTAATGTTGTCAATTCCGTAGCGTTGTCTGACAAAATGGACCTCTCTATTCTACTATTAAATGCGTTTTCTTCATCGAATCATGCACTTACCGTTTCGGATCTGTAGTTTGCCAGGATGTGTTCGACCCACTCCAGGTCGATTCTGGCTTGACAATCGGCAAAAATATCGCGCGCTTCGTGGAGATAGGCCAGACCTTTGTCGAATTGCACATCTCCAGGTGTACGGTGCTCGATCAAAGTGACGCCATAGCCATGCAGGGCGCGAGCGTAATCGAGACGAAATTCACACTCGCGAAATATGTGAAGCGCCCGATCGAAGTAGGCGTTCGCCTGTGTGTATTCTCCCCACAGGGCCAGTACCCTTCCCTGTAAGCGGTACGAGCGAGCGAGCATCCTGGTGAGCTCATACTGCTCCGCTTCCTCCATAGTTCGCATCGTCTCTTGTTTTGCCTTCTCTATATCGCCAAGCAAAAAGTAGATACTTGCCAGGATCAACTGCCCTTCTACAACCAGTTCGGTTTCCAGCCCCTCGACCACCAGTGCTCGCTGTATGGTAGACTTCGCACGCATAAGAAGCCGCGTACATAGCGCTATTGAATAAGAAACGTTTTCAGCGTTGTTACCCTCATACTGCAACTTGCCAGCGATGATTGCCTGCTTAACGCGCAAGTTCGCCAGGGCAATGAGAGCGCCACCGATATTGCGCGAGCTCTTCATAGAGCGTGCAATACTGAGAGAGCGGCGAATACATTCCGCTGCTCCCGTCAAATTGCCCTGATCCTGCAGCGCTATCGCCAGGGCGGTGTTGCACCAGCTTATCTGGTCTGCCTCATTAATGCGCTCCGCCATCGCCAGGCTGCGCCTGAACCACTCTTCTGCCTGTTGTAATTTACCAGAGCGAGATGCCATCTCGCCGAGATTGCCTGTGACAATAGCGATATTCGGCTGATTTCCCAGGCGTTCCGCTAACTCGAGTGAACGCTGCATGTATGTCAGGGCCATGCTGTTTTCTGACTTCACCGCGTGAACCGCTCCCAGGTTGCTATAGACCTGTGCCAGGGCTGTGGCGAGATCATGCTGTTCGAAAATTGCCAGCGCTTTGTGTAATTGTTGCAGCGCTTCAGCGAATTGACCGACATTCGCCGCGATGACCCCGAGCAGTTCATGCGCTCGCCCAACTTCTAAAGGGGCTCCTAAGATAGCTCGTTCCGTGCGTGTTTGAAAACTACCGTAGTTGTTCCTCTTGTGCGCATTGCGCTCGTTGAGTTCGTTGAGAGTGCCTGGCTCCTCTTCTCTCTTGTAGCCTACTGGTGGGTACTCGCTTTCTTCATTCCGCTCTTGCATTGCCTGCTCGAGCATCTCCAGGGCCTCCAGAGCAATACGGGTTGACTCATTGTAGTTGCCTTGCAGGCTGCGTATACTGCCAAGTTCAAGGTGTACACAGGCCCAGGCTGCACCAGAGGTGACGCCTGCTTCAAGCATGACCTGTTTTCCACGTTGATAACACTCGTAAGCCTGGTCAAAGAAACCATTGGCGGTCCATGTACGCCCGATCTCTCTCCAGATCAAAGCTTGTATCTGAGCTTCCTGCTTCCATTCGTCCTCGGATGCAAATGTTCGTCGTTGGTTGCGCAATACAAGGATGCACTCATAGGCCTGCCGGGCTTCTTCGTAATTGCCCTGCACTTCAGTACATTCACAGACACGTTCCAATAAGCGGGCCACGCGTAGTGGCTCTGTAATATCCGCCAATGAGTTGTCCGCTTTATGTAGCACGGCTTCATATTCACCTTCTTTGAGGGGCAATTTACCGTGGGTAATTGTTTGTA
Organism: uncultured Ktedonobacteraceae bacterium; assembly: GCA_955652655.1. Taxonomy (GTDB): domain Bacteria; phylum Chloroflexota; class Ktedonobacteria; order Ktedonobacterales; family Ktedonobacteraceae; genus UBA11361. The sequence goes on from CATPCK010000621.1 coordinate 5,724, forward strand.
TGGCCTGGATGTAGTACTGTTCTGCTTCCACGAAAGCGGAGAGTGAATAAGCCTGGTCCCCAGCGAATTCGGCGTAGTAGGCAATCTCAGTGGGATCTGCACCGCCTTTGCTGAGATGATAGGTGATGGCCGCGGCGATTTCTCTCTCGTGCCCCTGGTGAGCCCGCAATAGCGCACTTGCCGCGCGCCGGTGGAGCTGCGCGCACCTTGCCGCCGAGAGATGCTCATACAAATGGCTCACAATCAATGGGTGCCAGAAATGGTAGATAATACGTGAGCCGGTGCCTTCCTCCGTGAGCAGTCCGGCCCGCAAGGCCTCTTCAAGTAGATCGAGGATCATATCCTCCGGGTGTTCATTGGCCATGAAGAGTAGCTGGCCAAACTCGAATGAGCCGCCCAGAACCGCTGCTTTTCCTAATAGTGCCTGGCACTCACTACTTAATCTTCCCAGGCGGCGTTCAAGAACGGCGGCAATACCTTCCGGCAACGTGCTGCCAGGTGAGACTCGAAGGTGTTCTCCCTCGACTGTACGTCCCATTTTATGGGAGGATGTTCCCCGCCTGTGAACTTCTGGCTGCGCCGAAGTAGCCTGCGCGGCTTCGCTTACACGCGCCAGTTCCTCCGCGAAGAATGGGTTTCCCGCCGCCTGCGTCTGGATGCTATGCACGATATTCTGTGGCAAATGAGCGACAAGTGTGGCTATTTGAGATTGAGTCAGGGGCTGTACTGCTACCGTAACGATAGCCTGTTCCCTGCGCAAGTCAGCGATGAGGGTACGTAAACCGTGACCTGGAGAAAGCTCGACGTCCCGGCACGTACCGAGTAACAATATGCGCTCGTCCTGTATATGGCGCGTAATATAGGCAAGTAGCTCTCGACTACTGCCATCCGTCCAGTGGAGGTCATCCAGCACTAACAACAAAGGGGTTGTTTTGCTCAAGGTACTCAATAGCCCGGCGGTGGCCTCCCACAAGTGAAGCCGATCCTGCTCAGGAGGAAGTTGTGGATACGTTCTGTCATTTTGCGAAAGTATGTCGCGCAGTTCAGGGAGTAATGTGCTCAGTCTTTCCAGCGAGGTTGAGGCGGAGTGTTCAGTGGAGGTAGCTTCGGTGTTGGCGCGTGAATTGACGCTTGAAATAAGCAATTCGGTGGGAACATATTGTAAGAGTGTGCGCAAGAGTTCTATCCAGGGGCGGTAAGGAACAGCGCCCTCCTGTTCATATGCTCTCGTCCAGGCTACTACCCAGCCCCTCGTGTTCGCCTCCTGGCTCAATTCCTCGGCCAGTCGTGTTTTCCCAATACCTGCCTCACCCATCAGTAGTAACACATGTGGATTCCTCGCAGCACCAGGCATTGAAGGGGTATTGTCTGGAGGTATCCCTTCTTCTCCTTCCAGCGAAAGCATAATGCGCCGCATCATCTCGAGTTCACGCTCGCGGCCAATCAATGGACTCTGGTTATTGCGGCCTAACTGGCTTGTGCCAACAAAAGGAGCGACTACATGGGCAATGGTCTTCTCCGCGCCTGCAGACTGATGAGGTATGCGAACCCCGGCCGAGGCTTCTTTCTCCTGCACACCATTCTGAGTCAAGGCATGCTGTGATTGTTTCACCTGTTTCTCATCCTGCGTCTCAAGGTTCTCCTGGACGTTTGCAGGATGTGAGATGAGGAACCTGGGCTGTGCAATTTCGCTGATTTGCCCCAGGCGCAGCTTTTCATAGAGCTCACGCGTTTCCGGTAAAGGTTCGCTATCGTAGTTCCGTTCCAGCCTGGTGGTGAGCCGGCGATACGTGTTTAGCGCTTCTCCTCGCCGGTCAAGCTGTGTTAGCAATATCATCAGGCGCTGTACGGCTGTTTCATCGGTAGGGTCGGTAGCGAGGAGGCGGTTAAGCGGTTCCATGGCGCTGGCATAGGCCTTGCGTGCCTCACGCAACTCTGCTAATTTAAGCAGCAAACCCGTCCAGCCACGCTTGAGGGCCTCGCGGCGAGGCGCTGCCCATTCTGAATAAAGTTCTTCCAGTAAGTAGTCGCCAGTATACAGGACAGCTGCGTCCTCTATCAATTGTTCAAGCCGGTTAGCGCTGGCTATATCCAAACTCTGATATGTCGTAGCCTGGTTATTGCCATGTATACCAAGGAGGGAATTTGCCTCTTTCAGCACGCTTTCAAACGCTTCTGCGTCGACCCAAATCTGGGTGCGATCCGCCAATTCAAGTACATCGCGTTCCAGGCGCAGCATTCGAGAAGCCGCCGGGCGTGCAATTTCGGGTTCGAGGATCTGACGTAGCTCGTGTACCGCACCATTCAAACGATTTGCAGCCGTCTCCATATCCAGGTCGGGCCACAATGCTTCCATTGCCTGTTCTCTACCCAGGCGGCGCCCAGGGCTACTGAGGAGACAGCCAAGGAGCGCACGCGCGCGCCGGCGATGCCAGGTGCGATTGATGACTGCACACCACGCATTTCCCTGTAAGCGTTCTACGCGAAATTGTCCAAGGGCAAATATTCGTAGAATCTGTGTATTCAGTTGGAGAGGCAGTCTTTCTCCATATGCCGAACCAATGCTTGTATTGGATGTTACTGCTTTATTTATGTGTGGAGATTGGTTAGCCGCTGGCAGAGAAACTCCCTTCCCTGCCTCCACATCTCCTACTATCTGCCGCTCTATGTCAATACCTGAAGGAAGATGTATCCCAATGTATTTGCTAATAGTGCGCCCTTTTTCACTCCAATAAGCGTACCAGTAGGGGCCGTGTCCGTCTCCTTCCTTACACTTACGACAACGCTCTTTTCCGCAGCGTGTGTATTGCTTGCGATAGGTGACTTTACTACTCATTGTCGAGTGCCTGCCTGCTCTACCCTTTAAGGAAGAATACTTGCAATGGGTCCCTTCGCGGATGCTCCTAGCCTTAATGCCGGTTTGGTTCCCCTGCCAACAGGTGAAGCGCGCCTGCTCCACTTCAATGCTAATCTTACAGAAGACAAGAGTATTATAACCCATGATTACACTATGTCACAATCAAATAGCCTGCTTATCTCACTTTTGAGGCGGAATTGAAGATGGCCTTTTGCGACCTTTTAGCAGAATGAAGTCGTTGGTAAAACTTTCCAGGTGACCATCCGCCCGTTGAACAACCTCGAAGTACCTGCGAATTCGTGGGCTACTTTCTACCATAAACCGCTCCAGTTCCACTTTTTCGCTGCCGGGGAGCTGAGATCGCAGCGTCCACTCGTCGTAGTGGTGCGTCTTACGGAAAAATTCCTGGTGCTCTACTTGCAAACCAGCCTGGGTAAAGAATGCCTGCCACTCTCCGGGCGTATAGGACCGTCCATGCGAGGAATCGCGCCATTTTTCAACGGTATTGTCAAAGCTATCGAGCTCAGGATCGCCAGGAGCCATACAATCGATAAGCAGGTAGATCCCCCCCACTTTTAACACACGCGCTACTTCGTTTACAGCCTCGGCGACGTTCGGGAAGTGGTGCGCGGCAATGCGGCATGTGACCCGGTCGAAAGTTTCCGCCGCAAACGGCAAATGTTCCGCATCCGCGACAACATATTGAGCGTTGGTAACGCCCTGTGCGGTGAGATATTCGCGCGCCTTTTCCAGCATGCGAGGCGTCAAGTCACTAACAGTTACCTGCGCGACATAAGGCGCGATTGCCAACGCGGTATGACCACCGCCAGTTGCGATATCCAGCGCTTGCTGTCGCTTATCCCACTCGCCTAATTCGACCAGGCGCTGTAAATCGTCCCCACTTTTGTGCGAGAAGCTACTCACATAGCTTTCTGCTGTGCGTGAGAAATAATCCTGTACCTGTGATTTTTGTTCATTATGATCGTCTTGTGGTGTATTGGGCATGGTGCATTGAACTTTCTATAGTTGTGAAATGTTTTGTAGCTACTACTACTTAAGCGGTTAAGGGAAGAGAAATGTCACGCTCCAGGTAAAGAAGCGTTCAATGTGCTAAGATTAAGATACATGCGTACAATTTCCAACCTCTTGCCCATTAGATGGAATGTTTTAGTATGCCAACACTCGAAGGTTCAGTAGAAAATATCGTCTTTCGCAACGAGGACAACCATTATACCGTCGCCCGTTTTCGTCCTAACGATAGTGGGCGACTCTTTCGTGACGACTTGATGACCATCGTGGGGATGTTGCCAGGAGTACACGTAGGCGAGCTCTTGTCGGTTGAAGGTGAGTGGGAAAAAGACCCAAAATATGGCCGTCAACTGCATGTCACCAGCTTTGTTCAACGCCTGCCTGCTTCTGTCGAGGGTATCACTCGCTACCTGAGTTCGGGTTTAATCAAAGGCATTGGGCCGAAGAAAGCCAAATTAATTGTGGAGCAATTTGGTTTACAAACGCTTGCAATTATGGAGCAACAGCCCGAACGGTTAAGCGAAGTGAAGGGCATTGGTGCCAGGGACCGGGAACAAATAATCAAGACGCTGGCCGAGCAGAGCGAGATCAAAGAACTGCATCTCTTCCTACAGACGCACAATGTGTCGATGAACATCGCCACGCGCATCTACAAGCAGTATGGCAAGGAATCGATCAAGGTCATTCGTGAAAATCCCTATCAACTCGCGCAGGACGTGCATGGCATCGGCTTTCGCATCGCCGATGATATCGCGGTGAAACTGGGGCTGCCCTCCGATAGTGTGCCGCGCCTGGCGACCGGCCTCACATATGTTCTTGCCCAGGCTGCCAACGAAGATGGACACTGTTTCTTGCCCGAGGGCGAATTACTCACTCGCGCCGCCAACATCTTACAGGCTCCGTATGATGCCTTACCCGCGGCGTTGGAACAACTGCGCAGCGAGCGCAATGCGTTTATTGAACCTCCTCTGCCTGCGCAGCCGGCAACGCGTTCCGAAATCGATGATGAAGAATATCCCATCGATTGGAGTGAAGTCGAGGAACCAGAACCGCAGCAGCGCGTCTATTTCGCTCCGTTCTGGTATGCCGAGCAGGGTTCGGCAAGACTCTTGCGCATCCTTTTACACTCACCTAGTGGACTCCCCCCTGCAAACCAACAGTTATGGGACACCGTATTTACGAGGCTGGCACAGAATGGGAAAATGCAACTCACCGAGAAGCAGAGAGAGGCAGTGCAAACGGCTTACAATAGGAAGGTAAGCATCCTCACAGGTGGGCCGGGTACGGGAAAATCGACATCCATTCGCGCGTTGCTGATGTTGTTGCGAAAACGCAAGATCAATGTTGCCCTAGCCGCTCCAACAGGACGTGCCGCCAAGCGACTCTCCGAAGCCACAGGCGCACAGGGAACGGCTTTCCAGGCAAAAACGCTGCATCGCCTCCTTGAATATTCGCCGCATGACAATACCTTCCAGCGCAATGAAGAGAACCCGTTGCCGTACCAGTTTGTCATCGTCGATGAGTTTTCGATGGTCGATGTCCTGCTCTTTTATCATTTGCTCAAAGCGCTGCCAAAAGAAGCGCACCTGCTGCTGGTAGGTGATGCCGACCAACTACCCTCCGTTGGTCCGGGGAATGTCCTGCGAGACCTTTTGAGGAGCGAGGCCGTTCCCTCGATACGCTTAATAGAGCTTTTTCGCCAGGCCCAACAGAGCAAAATTATTGTCAACGCGCACCGCATCAATGCCGGGCAGATGCCGCAATTGAAAAGTGAGGCTGTGAGCGATTTCTTCTTCCTGTCGGAAGAGGACCCCGTCCGTACGCAGCGACTTGTACTTGACCTTGTGCATCGTCGCCTGCCTGCGCGCTATGGGCTGAACCCTATCACCGACATCCAGGTTCTTGCGCCAATGTATAGAGGCCCGGTAGGAGTGACCGCCCTCAATGAAGAGTTACAGGCGCGGTTGAACCCCAGAGCTTTTGCAGAGGTCGAGTGGGGAGGTCGCATCATACGCGTGGGCGACAAAGTTATGCAGGTACGCAACAATTATGACAAAGGAATCTTTAATGGAGACGTTGGCTGGGTGCGCAGCATCAATAAAGAGAATTCCAACATTAAAGTAGAATTTTTGGAAGAAGCTGGTCCCATGCTCGTCAGCTATGAGTTTGCGGAACTGGACGAACTTATCCTGGCCTATGCCGTCACAATTCATAAAAGCCAGGGCAGTGAATATCCCGCCATTGTCGTGCCTCTCACCAGGGAACACTCCATGATTTTACAGCGCAATCTTCTCTACACCGCAATAACACGGGCTAAGAGACTCTGCGTGCTGGTAGGACAACAGCGCGCTTTAGAGTGGGCGGTGAGAAATGACCGTGTTGCGCATCGCAATACCGGCCTGGCGGAACGATTGAAGTGGTCACAGCTTCCCAAATTTCCTAACTTGCTTAATTCCGACCTCTGAGGTAGAATATAAAGTGTATCAACTTTGTTATCTTTTAAAGAAGCGGCGCTTCGTTTCAATTTCACCTCTATTGCTTGATGGCGAGTTGGTGAAATACACATTTTAGCTATTTTTTTAGGGAGGACATTACAAATGCCTGGAACTGATTCTGCAACATCCGGCGTGGGTGCCGTGTCTGGTTACGTTCACCCTGAGGTGTTGGTAGAGACAAATTGGGTTGCCGAACATCTCAACGATCCCACTATTCGCCTGATCGAGGCAGATGAAGATGTATTGTTGTATGAAGTTGGTCACTTGCCCGGTGCAGTCAAGCTCGACTGGCATGTTGATGTGCAGGACCCGGTAACGCGCGACTTCGTGCACCAGCAGGGCTTCGAGGAACTCATGAGCCGCTGGGGCATCAACAATGATACCGCCATTGTCCTGTACGGCGATAAGAACAACTGGTATGCGTGCTATTCGTTCTGGCTGTTCTCAATGTATGGGCACAAGAATATGAAGATCATGAATGGTGGGCGGCAGAAGTGGGAGGCAGAGCAGCGTCCATTGACGCAAGAAATCCCTCATTTTGCAGCGACAACGTATCACGCGCGGCCCATGGACGAGAGCATCCGCGCTTTCCGCGACGACGTCGCCAGCGGCCTCAAGAATCCTGGCCGTGGCCTGATCGATGTGCGGTCTCCACAAGAATATACCGGCGAGTTACTACACATGGTCAACTACCCGCAGGAGGGAGCCCAGCGCGGCGGTCACATTCCGGGCGCGAAAAGCATCCCATGGGGTATGGCTGCGGCGGCGGACGGAACATTCAAGTCTCCTGAAGAACTGCGCCAGCTCTATGTCAGCCGGGATATCACACCTGATAAGGATGTCATTTCCTACTGCCGCATAGGCGAGCGTTCGGCCCATACCTGGTTTGTGCTGACATATCTGCTGGGGTATCCACGCGTACGTAACTATGATGGCTCATGGACCGAGTGGGGCAATCTGGTCAAAGCGCCTATCGAGAAACCATAGCTGTTGGCATCGCCTCAGCGCATCTGAATGGCGTATAGTAATTACAAGAGCGGGCGCAACCTGTTGCGCCCACTCTCACTTTTCCTAGACTCTCATTGGAGAAAACCAATATGGATCGTCAAGAAGCCATCGAATTTCTGATGGATCATTATGAAAATCCGCGCAACAATGGCCCGTTGGAACATCCCGATGTCAGCCTCACTGGCGGCAACCCTGGCTGTGCTGACATTATCTCGATGCACGCTCGCTTCGATAAGGAAGGCAAGTTGGAAGCTGTCAACTGGGAAGGCGAGGGCTGTACGATTAGCCGGGCCGCGGCCTCCTATGTTACAGAAATTACGCAAGGGAAGACGGCGGATGAGATCGAGCAAATGAGTTTCGAGGACCTCATGGAGCAACTTGGACGCGAGCTGGTCATGACCCGTCCAACCTGTGCGACACTGGCGCTGGGGACCTTAAAGAAGGGTGTGCACGAATATCATATGCATCAACGAGCTGAAGATGCTCATTATCCCGCCCTCTCTAACCAATCCACAACCCCTTCGACTTCGAGTTAACTGGACAACCATTATGGCTGTCCAGGCTGCAATGCAAACATGACTCTCCACAATGAAAGCAGCCCCAGGGCCTGTTGAAGTAGTTTCTGATGGGCGGGATCATTCAACCAGCGACTGACGCCGGATGGATGAGGTAGTGGCAAGAGCAACATCCCATTGCGTTCCTCATATGTACCAATGACCTCTTCTAAACGTACCTTACCGAAAAACGCCTCGATGGCCATTGTACCCACTAGCAAAACAACTTTAGGCCGCAATAATTCTAGCTCAGCCTCTAAAAAAGGCCGGCACAGTGCGACTTCCTGTGGGGAAGGCCGTCTATCGCCATTACCCTTTGGATTGCGTCCCGGGTCACAGCGCGTCAATGAACTGAGATAGGTATGTTCGTGAAGGTACCTGGGAGGGAAACCGGCTTGTTCAAGCCACTTTTGCAGAATACTCCCACCTGGACCACTGAACGATCGCCCCTTAGCGACAGAGCGATGGCCGGGAGCTTGACCGATGACCATGACACGATCGGTCGCACGACCCCAGACGAGGGGCTGGGCAATGGGTATATAGCCGTGTTGCTCACAGAGCCGGCATGAGAGGATACGCTGCTGGAGAGAAGTAATCGCCGCTTCTTGATCTCTGCCAGGAATTGTTGTCATTTTGCCAGGCTGGGTTTCAGGTAGCCGGAGGCGAGATGGCGGTATTTTCCGCGATAGTAAGCGAGGGGTATCTTCTCTTCTCCAGGTTTGTTGCCGTTTAAACTTTCTGCGCCTTCAAGGATGGTTGCGTGTAGTTGATCTTCCTCGCTCGCAAAATCGATGCGTCCGTCGGTACCCATTGCCACAACCTCGCCCAGGAAAATGACATGATCACCACCGGGATATTCGGCCACCACCCGAGTATCAAGAAAAGCCAGCGCACCCTCAATGATTGGTGAACCGGTCGCGGCAGTATGGAAGCTGGCATGGCAGAAATGTTTAAAGCGATCTTCGGTAGAAGTGGCAAAGCAGCGCGAAAGATACTCTTGTTCATCGGTAAGAATATTTATGGCGAAAATCCCGCTTTCACGAATAGTTGGGAGGGTAGTGCTGGTAAGATCGATACACACCAATACTAACGGTGGGTCGAGGGAGACCGAGCAGAATGCATTAACGGTCAGGCCAGCGAGCGTTCCTTGATTACGTGTTGTGACGACGGTGACTCCTGTAGCGAATTGGCCTGCAACCTGCCGGAAAAAATCTCTTTCAATTGTCATGTATGAACTGTCCTTCAATCGGACGCAGTACTGCGCGTCAGTAGCTTTTGTATAGTAGTATCATCCTGATTACACCTCTTGTCAACTGTCCTTAAGTTCAGGCCAGTATCATAGAAGTCCGGGTGCCATGTCCCCAGATTCTTTGTCTCTTTGATCTCTTATACATTGCTAGATAATGACGATAGCCTGGTTGACAATAAGTAACACCTATGCGTATACTAGCCACAACAACGGCTATGAAGACCGCAACCCAGAACGTTAAAATTGAACAACGACCAGACAAACAGTCCATAAGAGGACTGCGCAAGTTGTCGCTGCCTCTTGTTTTGCTGATTTTGAGTGGTTTATTATGTGTTGTCATCCTGGTCTCGGTGAGCTTTGGTTCAACACCGATACCCATTGGGACGATAGCACAGATTCTCCTCAACGGAACGGGTATCTTCCATTTTGCGCGGCGGTGGGATCCAACATCTGAGATAATTATCTGGCAGGTACGGCTGCCTGTAGTGATTGGCACAGCACTGGTGGGCGCCGCGCTGGCCGTGGCAGGAGTACTCTTCCAGGGAATGCTGCGTAACCCCCTGGCTGACCCCTACCTCATGGGAACCTCCTCTGGCGCGGCCCTGGGAGCAGCGATCGCCTTTGTGCTGCCCATTGATACTATCTATGGATCGTTTTTTTCATTGACTCCTCTTTTAGCATTTTTCGGAGCAATGCTAACGGTGCTGTTCGTTTACAGTATTGCGCGTAGTGATGGACATACGCCCGTGGTAACCCTCCTCTTAGCGGGTGTTGTGATTAATGCAGTACTGGTAGCCTTGCAGACCCTTATCTTAACGCTCAGTCCCCGTGCGCAGTTCGGTCTACAAGCACTTTTCAACTGGCTCTCTGGGGGGGTGTCGGTCACGAGCTGGCCTCCAATCATTGTGGTGGGAACGATCATACTGGTGGGAACAGCCTTCGCACTGGCCCTTACTCGCGTGCTTGACGCCTTTGCCCTTGGTGAAGAGGGCGCGGCGCACCTGGGTCTGAATGTTGAACGACGCAAATTCGTCATTATCGTTATTGGCTCATTGTTGACAGCGGCTGCCGTCTCCATCAGCGGTTTGATTGGTTTTGTCGGATTGGTGACACCCCATGCTATGCGCCTTATGCTGGGACCGCGCCACCGTCTGCTCCTTCCTGCCTCTGCTCTTGGCGGAGCCATCTTCCTTACGCTTGCCGATCTACTGGCGCGTGTCGTCATTGCACCCGCCGTGCTGCCCGTAGGGATCTTCACCGCACTCGTAGGGGCCCCATTTTTCCTGTTCCTGCTCAGGAGCGGCAAACGAGATTACCGGTGGTGACATGGAAACGCGCTCTAGCACACCCCCACAGCCGCCCTTCGTGGTTGTAGATGGCGTAACCTTTGGTTATGGGCGAGAGCCCCTCTTGTATGATGTACATTTACAGGTGCAAGCGGGCGAAATGATTGGATTGCTGGGACCCAATGGTTCAGGAAAGACAACGTTGCTGCGCCTGCTCAGCGGCGTCTATCGTCCCCAGCAGGGCAAGATATTCCTGGAAGGTCATGATCTACAGCAATGGGGCAGGCGCAATATCGCCAGGTATATCGCAGTCGTTCCTCAAGAACTGCATATGCCCTTCGCTTTCACTGTAGAACAAATGGTGAGCCTGGGACGTACGCCGTTCGTCAACTTCTTCGGGTCGTTGGGAGCGCGTGATGAGCGGCTCATCAAGGATGCTCTGCAAGCCGCCACTATCGAAGCCCTTGCTGACCGTGTCTTTAACCAGCTCAGTGGCGGTGAGCGTCAGCGGGTGATGATTGCGATGGCCCTGGCCCAGGAACCGAGGCTTTTGCTTTTAGACGAACCGACCTCTCATCTTGACATAAAATATCAGATTGAAACGCTGGAGCTGGTGCAGCGCCTGAACAGAGAGTGGGGAGTGACGGTGATTGCCGCCATGCATGACCTCAATCTCGCGGCGCGTTATTTCCCACGGCTGCTGTTGTTTCAACGGGGCATAGTTGCCGACGCTGCCCCCGCCGAAGTATTGGAGCCGGGAGTGCTCAGGCGAGTTTATGGCGTTGACGTCCAGGTGGGTATTTTGCGCGGCGCGGAGCATATCAGTGTCTTGCCACCAGGCAGTGAGGTCGCCGGAGAAGATCTGATCAGGGAGCATCGTCCGCGTCCGCTGATGCATGTCATGGCGGGTGGTGGTACTGGGGAAATGATGATGCGGGCCTTAGCAGATGCTCATATCCCTTTTATTGCTGGCGCCCTCAATATCGGTGATAGTGACCATACGCTTGCCCTGCGTCTAGCCAGTGAAGTGATCACGGAACAGCCCTATGCGCCCATTTCTCAGCCAGTCCAGGAGCATGTTCGAGCAAGCCTTGCGGAA
>CATPCK010000622.1 GCA_955652655.1 uncultured Ktedonobacteraceae bacterium
CGTAACACAGTATGGAGCAGCCAGGTGACGGTTTCAGCAGCCGCTGGCGCACACGTGTCGAAGAAGAGGATCACCCGTCGCCCTCGCCCTGCCAAATGAGGGGAGGCGGTCGTCAGCCAGTTGAGGTCGTTGACAAACGCCCGGGTCAGGTCGTCGAGCGGGTCGTGCGGGAGTCCGGTCTCTCCCACAGACTGGGAAGCGGAGCGCTGGCCCCCAAAAGACGCGTTCGCCTCTCTGGCCACGGTTTCATACAATCCGCCCAGGACCGATTCATCCATCACCTTCACTTCGGTCAGGGCTGCCACCTCGCGCAAAAAAGCCGCTCGCGCGACAGTTTGCTCCTCGTGTCGAGGCTGCAAAGCCTGCTTGTAGCGAGTTGCCACCTGCTCAAAGGCAGCAAGCGGAGCGCCTGCCAGGCGCAATTGAGCGGCACAGCGTTCCATCAGGTCAGCAGGAGTAAAGAACCGCTCATCCACCAGGGCTGTCAAGCAGGAGTCGTTGAAGTCCGCAGTACGCGCCTCGTCTCGCAACCTGGCGAGTAGCGTTGTCTTGCCAACCCCAGCCGGGCCCCACACCGAGAGCACATTATACGCGGGGTCTTCGGGTTTGAGCATGTGCTCACGAAACAGGTGCAGTTCGCTGGCCCGACCAATAAAGCGGTCCCTGACCTCGCTTCTGGGTTGGCGACTAGTGAGAGCAGTTTGCTTCACGAAGGGCATAACTTGAACCTCGCTGTTCTAGCAACATTCAGGAACGGCACTCCCTCCGCTCGAGAGGAGCCACAGATTCACCTCACTCGTATAGTATATCCCCTGCTGCTCCTGCCTCACAAAGGCAGCGTCAACCAGAACGTGGATCTCTCACCTGGCTGGAAACTCCTGGGTTTCCCAGGCCACCAGGCAGATGGGCGTGCGTATGCAGCGGCGACGCAATGCTACCTGCGTAGCACCTTCCGCTTGTTGTCAATACCTGCAAACAGGGTACGGAAGGAGTCCACAAACTTTTGCACGCCCTCATCCTGCAGTTGCCGGGTGACCTCGTCGTAGTGGATACCAGCATCCTCGAGCGCAGCAAGCTCTGCCTGCGCCTCCAGGAGATGATCCTCCATGGAGAGACGCACCCGGCCATGATCGCGGAGGCTCTCGATCGTCTTGAGGGGCATGGTATCCACGGTGTCGAGACTGATCAGTTCCTCGGCATACAGCACATCGCGGTAGGCCGGATTTTTCGTGCTCGTGCTGGCCCACAGGGGCCGTTGGACACATGCCCCACGCTTCTTGAGCGCCTCAAAGCGCGGCCCGCTAAACAGCCGTTTGAACTCCTGGTAGGCCAGGCGCGCATTGGCAAGAGCGATCGTACCCTGCAGGGCTTTCAGCTTCTGGCGCTCAACACTCTTGCCAACGGCTTTGATCCTGTCCTCGAGCAGTGTATCGACCAGCACATCCACGCGGCTGACAAAGAAGCTGGCCACCGAGGCGATGCGGCTGATGTCGCGGCCATCGGCCACGCGCTCTTCCAACGCGCTCAGATAGGCCTCGACCACCTGGCGGTAGTTCTCGATCGCGAAAATGAGTGTGATGTTGATGTTGATGCCCTCGGAGAGCGCCTGGCGAATAACGGGGACACCTGCCTGTGTCGCTGGAATCTTCACCATCAGGTTCGGGCGAGCAATCGTGTGCCAGAAGCGGCGCACCTCTACCAGGGTGCTCGCGGTATCGTGTGCCAGGTAGGGTGACACTTCGATACTCACGAACCCGTCCTGCCCACCCGTCCGATCATAGATGGGACGGAGCAGGTCCGCCACCATACGTTCATCGGCTATCGCCAGCGCTTCATAGATCTCCTGAGCGCTCTTTCCAAGAGCGATCAGTTGCTGTATCTGCTCATCGTAGGTGGTGTCATTACTAATCGAGTGCTCAAAAATGGTGGGATTGCCCGTCGCGCCTGTGATGCCATCCTCGTCAATTAAGCGTCCAAACAGACCCGAGCGCAATTCGCTTCGGTCAATATCATCGTACCAGATACTTTGCCCCAGGGCCTTGAGTTGTCCTAATGTAGTAGTCATAGTGCTCTCTCCTCTGGATATCTCATCTCAGGAGACACGTAGCAGCAGGTCATGGAGCACGACGGCATTCGAGTGTTCGGTATCATGTGTAGCAAATACCAGGGTCACTGGTCCCTGCTTCGCCAGTTCGCGCAGTTGTGCCAGGGCTGCCTGCCCGGTCTCAGAGGCTAACTCGGTCTCATAACGGCGGCGAAACTCCGCGAATTTCTCCGGGTCATGACCATACCAGGTGCGCAGTTCGCTGCTTGGCGCGATCTCCTTGAGCCAGAGATCGACGCGCGCGCGCTTCTTGGAGAACCCGCGCGGCCAGAGCCGCTCCACCAGCACACGGGTGCCATCGCCCGGCTCCGGCTCCTCGTAGACGCGCTTCAGGGCTACCATCAATCTCTGCCTGGTCATGACGCTTTCTCCTTCACTTAGATGGCCGTGTTTTCAACGCAGCAGCAGAGCACTAAACGATGTCTTCCTACAGGGAGTGTACCCCGAAAACCGTTGCTGCTGACATGATGCACATCACAATACAGTCACAATCAGGCACCATCATGCC
>CATPCK010000623.1 GCA_955652655.1 uncultured Ktedonobacteraceae bacterium
ACTGTCGCGTCCTGACCTGGGTGGCATTTCGCGCCTTTTTGGTGGCCGAAACAGCGCAGAAACGTGGCAAGGGAGCCGTCCACCCCTCCCCTGCTCCAAGCAAGGAACGCCTGCTTCCTCCCCGTAACTGAAGCAAGGGGTATCCGCAGGCGGAGGTCTGATGAAAGAAACAGATACAGCTTCTCTCCTCGAGGCAGGAAAAACTTCGCCACATTGGGGGGGACCACGCTCCTGGTCGCCCGCTCTCTTTCCTATGCTGCTTTTTGCCTGCTTCATGGGGGTCCTCTACCTGTTCATAGTGGTCCTTGCTCCGCTACCACCGCTCCATTTAAGTAGTACGCCGCTGGCTGCCGCCTGGCCCTGGACGCTTGCCCTTTCACGAGTCTTTTTCCCACAAGCATGGACTTCAACAGCCAACCCATCCTCATCAGTCTCATGGCTTTATCCGGCGCTGTTGACGCTCATCCTGCTGGCCCTTCTCGCAACCTACTCCCTGGCGACCTGGTGCGTGTACCGTTGGCGGAACATGTTGAAAAGTGCCGCGCTTCCCTGGCTCCTGCTGCTCTTAACCGCTGCAGCGCTTTTCTGCCTCATCCTGCTCTTCCAGCCAGCCCTTTTCTCTGATGACGTTTTTACGTATATGTTTTCAGGCCGCCTGCTCGCCTTCTATCACGCGAACCCTTTGAACAATGCGCCCATACAATTTCCCCTCGATCCCTATGTGCAATGGGTCGTCTCCGGTCGCTTCACCGCGAATTTTTATGGCCCTCTCTGGCTCTACATCGCCTCTGGACTGGTGAGTATTGGCGGCGGACCTGTCGTCACACTCTTCCTCTTTAAGGGAGTGGCCATTCTGACGCACCTTGTCAATTGTATGCTGGTATGGGCCATCCTGACCAGGCTTGCGCCTGCTCGCCGCCTGCCCGGTACATTACTCTATGCCTGGAACCCACTTGCTCTCATCGAGCTAGCTGGAAGTGGCCATAGCGAGGGGCTGTTATTAAGCATACTGCTGCTTGCTACGCTCATCTACCTGCGAGGAAAGGGGCGCTGGCATGAAATCGCTGTGCTTGCCCTGCTCGGTCTTGCCATCAGCATGAACCTGGTCGTCTTACTGTTTGCCCCGCTCTTCACATGGTTCATTGTACGCGCTGAGCGCAACGGCTTCCGCGCCTTGTGGGGCTTTTGCTGGCGCACATTGGTCGGACAGGGGCTGGTCATTCCTCTCTTCTTGCCGCTCTGGAGGGGTCCATCGACTTTCTTCTCCATCACCTCAGCCATTGATGTAACAAACTTCTCGCACTCACTCGTCGGACTTATAGAAGGGCCACTGGAATGGATATTTGGCCTTGTCGCGCAATGGTCACAATTTCCCACGGTCATGCAGCCAATGACTGCTGCCGATAGTGCCTTACGCGCCTCTACTATCTTTATCTTTGCCCTGATCTATGTTCGTCTCTTTGGCAAAGTCCGTGTTGCGCCCCTGCTCACCAGTACTGACCGCGACATGCTTGTTCCCGGCTTCGACGTCCTGCTCGACTGCTGGAGTATCGCTGTTTTCTGGTACCTGGTGCTCGTTCTAGGATGGTTCTGGCCGTGGTACGCTCTGTGGATCGTATGGATCGTGGTCCTGCGTCCCCTGGATTCACGTACGATGGCTCTATTGCTTTTATCTGGCACAGCCCTTTTGTTCTATCCATGCGAGAGCATGACTGGGTCAGTGGCTGCCCTGTACCAGCCCATACTCGTTTTTGGTATTCCTCTCGTCTATATGTTTGTGAGTAGGAAGAATAGAAAGGCCCAAACAGAACATGTCGGATGAAGTCATGAACCTCGGCTTGGAAAGCCGGGGCTTGCAGCAGGGCTACCCACTCTGCGGTAGGCCACGATTTTCCACGTCTCACATGAGCAGACTCAGTCCTTCGGGGCTACGTTCGGAACGAAATAGGTACCAGTGGGTGCGCGGCCAGCCCACTGCTCTACGATGCAGCATTAAACAGGTCTAGAGGGTTAAGCCAGTGTGTTGCATGTGAAACCGTTCCTGAACCTTGTCAAGGCCACCTTTACCCGCGCAAGCGGAGGCTCTGAAAGGAGCACCTATCGATGTCCAAAGTATTCGTCGTGGATGCCAACAAGCACCCACTGAATCCTGTCCATCCGGGTTATGCTCGTCTCTTGCTGAAACAGGGCAAGGCAGCAGTTCTGCGGCACTACCCTTTCGTCCTCATACTGCATGCCGAAGTGGAGATGCCTCAACTTGAACCACTTCGGGTCAAGCTCGATCCTGGCAGCAAGACGACTGGCCTAGCGCTGGTCAAGGATGCAACGGGCGAGGTGATCTTCGCCGCAGAGATCACACATCGGGGGGCTGAGATCAAACATGCCCTTGATGGTCGACGGGGCGTACGTCGGGGGAGAAGGCAGCGCGATACCCGATACCGCAAACCAAGGTTTCTCAATTGCCGACGACCAAAGGGCTGGCTCCCGCCCTCGTTGGAAAGTCGGGTGTGCAATGTCGTGACCTGGGTGAAGCGATTGATGCGTCTTTGCCCTCTTGCTGCCATTTCTCAGGAGTTAGTACGCTTTGATCTGCAAGCGATGGAGAACCCAGAAATTGCGGGAATAGCTTATCAGCAAGGCACCCTCGCAGGCTACGAGGCAAGGGAATATCTCTTAGAGAAGTGGGGTCGGAAGTGTTGCTACTGTGGAGCAACTCGCCTCCCCTTACAAATCGAGCATATCCAGTGCCGAGCTAAGGGTGGGTCAGATCGGATTTCTAATTTGTGTCTCGCCTGTGGACCCTGCAATCTGAAAAAAGGAACATTGGATATTCAGGTGTTTCTGGCAAAGAAGCCTGATCTCCTCAAGCGCATCCTGGCCCGGGCCAGGGCACCGCTTGCGGACGCGGCGGCAGTGAATTCAACGAGGTGGGCGTTATATGAGCGGTTGCAAGCGTTGGGACTGCCCGTTGAGTGCGGAAGCGGCGGGCGTACCAAGTTCAATCGGGTCAGCCGAGGGCTAGAGAAGACCCATTGGCATGATGCTGCCTGCGTCGGGGCCAGTACCCCGGAAATCTTACATATCCAGGGGATTGTGCCACTCCTCATTAATGCTCAAGGCTATGGATGCAGACAGATGTGCAACGTGAACGAGATCGGATTTCCTTGCTCAAAGCCAAAGGGAGCAAAAAAGGTTAAAGGCTTCCAAACGGGAGATATCGTCAGAGCCATTGTCACCAGTGGCACGAAGCAAGGGACATACATGGGACGGGTGTTGGTACGTGCTACCGGGTCATTTGATATCCGAACCAAACACGGTAGGGTACAGGGGATTAGTCATCGCTTCTGTACGCCGATCCATCGCCGCGATGGCTATAGTTATAAGCAAGGAGCAGACCATGCAGCCGACCCCACCCAATCCACCAGATAAGGAAGGGCCATTCCTCCCCTGGTTGGAAACGCAGGGGCATCCTGACCCGGCTTTGGTGAAAAAGCGTAAGATCGAACACGTAAGCATCGCACTGGGACAGGATGTGAGCGTTGCACAACGCGCCAATTGGCATGATATACAGTTCGTGCATCAAGCGCTACCAGAAGTAGACCTGGACGAGATCGATACATCGGTTTCCTTCCTGGGGCATACGTTGCGCTATCCCATCTTCATGTCCTCACTCACCGGAGGGCATCCCGATGTTACATCGATCAACCGCAACCTCGCGCGGGCCGCGCAAGAGTACGGGCTGGCCCTCGGCGTTGGGAGTCAGCGGGCCGCCATTGTCAATCCCGAGGTAGCCCCCAGCTACGCGGTGACCCGCCAATATGCCCCCGATGCTTTTCTCATTGCCAATATTGGCGCGCCACAGCTCATTGTGCAGTCGCGCCACAGCGCCTTTGGCCTTGAGCAGGCACAGCAGGCCATCGCTATGATTGGGGCGAATGCCCTGGCTGTGCATATGAACAGCCTGCAAGAGGCAGCACAGCCCGAAGGCGATCGCCGCTCTGTTGGAGAGGCAGTGGCACTCAAAGCGCTTACCAGCGAACTACCTGTCCCTGTGATCGCCAAGGAGACCGGCGCCGGCGTCTGTCGCGAGCAGGCACTTCTCCTGCGCAATTGTGGTGTCACGGCTATTGATGTCGGCGGCGCGGGTGGAAGCAGCATGTCGGCAATGGAGGCCGCTCGTTCTGAGACACAGGGTGATGGGCGCACAATGAACATTGGCCTGCTTTTTCGCGATTGGGGTATAGCCACTCCCATATGTGTCGTAGAGGCGGGGACCGCCCATCTCCCGCTCATTGCGACCGGCGGTGTGCGTAATGGACTGGATATGGCGCGTGCCCTCGCACTCGGAGCCACCCTGGTGGGAATGGGCTTTCCTTTCCTCAAGGCCGCCAGTGAAAGTTATGAAAAGGTCTGTGAACTCCTGGAGACCGTAGTGGCAGAGCTGAAAGTAGCCATGCAATTAAGCGGTGCCGGCACTATCGCAGATATGCAGCACACCGATATCGTGGTTACCGGCGAAACACGCGCATGGTTGACCATGCGCGGCTTCGAGGAGCAATTGAAGGGTATGGCCCAGCGTCGCTGGCGAATCTATAACGCTACTGAGATGTCAATCACCCCCAGCTAAAGCAGGAGGCTTGTGTCTGTGCTCCACCGCAACTCAGAGTACCGACGAAGGCGCTCTGCTTTGGCTTCCTCGCACGACACATCAGGTGAGACTGACAAGCTCCCCGTCTTGGCCCAGTCTTGCCGGACCAAGAGCGTTCGCATCGTGACATTTCTTGCACCGACCAAATCCGCATGGAGGGTAAAGTGGCAATTCTGGCAGATGAACGACAACCCCTTGTTGGGACGG
>CATPCK010000624.1 GCA_955652655.1 uncultured Ktedonobacteraceae bacterium
GAGGCCAAACGCAGGCACAACTCAGACGCAAGCAATCCGTCACCCGGCACTCCTCGCGAAGATAATATCCTGCTGCCAGCAACTTTTCTGCTCCCTTCGGACGACCCTTGACCTGAGAAGGAGCAGAGGCCTATCCTCATGCCATCTCTAGCTCTTTGCAGCAGCCACTCCATGGCCGTGCGGAAATTATCGCGATCCGTTGTCAGTCGCGCTTGCCATTCGAGTTGTTGTGGGCCCCTCAAGCCTAACTCAGCTGCTTCAGCTTCCCTGAGGTAATAGCAAGCATGCCAGTCACGCAGTCGCTCAAACTCTCCCTGAGCGATCAACCGTTCTTGCGCGTATTCACGTAGTGTTTCTAGCATCGTAAAGCGTGCCTGCCTATCTGCGCCTGGCAACCGAACTAACAAACTATTGTTTAACAGCTGTTCTAGCATATCCGGCGGGGAGTTGAAAACGACTGTCTCCTCCTGGTCTGCTGCTATACTTTGCACCATCGCCTCTACTGCCTCAAGCGACCAGCCTCCAGTAAATATCCCCAGGCGACCGAACCACCTTTGCTCGGCTGAAGAGAGCAAGTCGTAACTCCATGTAATGGTATTGCGCAATGTTTGCTGCCTGCTGGGCAGATTCCTGGCCCCTTTGGTGAGCACGGGAAGTCGTGCTTGCGAGATACGTTCTAAGAGCACCACCGGTGGCAGCACCCTGACCCGCACAGCTGCCAGTTCCAGCGCCAGGGGTAAGCCATCGAGCCTGGCACAGATCTGCGCGATAACACCTGCATTTTCATCGGTTAAAGCAAAGTGAGGGAGGACGGCTTGTACGCGTTCAACAAATAACTGTATCGCTGCAAAGCGCGAAAGCTCCGCCCTACTTAATGCAACGCCGAGACCAGGAACGTCCAGGGGCGGTATGTTGAACACGCGTTCACCGTATAGTTGCAACCCCACCCGGCTGGTTACCAGCACTTTGAGTCCTGGAACTCCCGCGAGCATCTCATCCAGGATAGGCGACGCTTCAATAACCTGTTCAAAATTATCCAGCACCAGCAGCAGTTGCCTGTTTTTCAGGCAAGTGATCAGGCTTTGGAGTGGGGGCAAAGCGGGCATGGACTGAATATTCAGAACCTGCATGATACTCATTGGCACCTGGGCAGGATCTCTCACCCCGGTCAGATCTACAAACCACACCCCCTGCGCAAACATGCTGACCAGCTCACACGCTACACCTACGGCAAGGCGTGTTTTGCCACTGCCGCCTGACCCAACGAGCGTTACAAGACGCACTTCGTCGCGTCCAAACAGTTGTCGAATTTGCTCAACCGCCCATTCCCGGCCGATAAGCCGCGTGATCTGGGCGCGCAGGTTGTGCTGGAGAGGGTGTGGAGAAAGGCTGGGATCGCTGGAGGGAATGGGGGGATTGCGTCTCGTCGCCAGCGTACTGAGTGGAGGAGTCTGCCAATCTTCGTCGCTAAAGATGCTGGGCCCCACCTGTGCCAGTTCAAGCAAGTCAAGCGCTTCCTCGCGGGTGGTGATCGCATGCCAGCCTGCCAACGTCGTGATGATGCGCTGTATTTCCTGATGGGTTAGACGAGCCTTCCCGCTGCCATTCAGTTTGCGGCTAAGTACCTTTGGATGCAGGCTAAGGGCATCTGCCAGTTCCTTCTGAGAATAGCCACTTGTACGAAGATGCTCTTGTACACTCTCGCTAAATGCCTCAACATTTGTGTGTATTCCGCTTCTCACGTTCGCTCCTTCCACAGAGTAGTGTGTCCTGCTAATCGTTGAGTAGACGCTGAGTGGATTTTGGGTTGCCAGAAGCTATGGAAAGTATACCCCTTCTCAAGTATACTTTAGTTAAAAGGACAAATCAATAGAGGGGAAAAGAGATCAGCTATGTGCATTCTTTGGGTACATGTGCAGTGTTATGACAGGTTCTTTGAAGTCTCTCCAGACGAGGTGGAGAATGCCGAACTCATGGTAGAAGATATGGTAAGCCACGTCCTGATCGACCTTTTTAGCGGGGGTACGGTGGATGATGTGGCAATACGTTTCTCTCCTAAACCGCCTATGGGCCTCCAACATTGTTCTATACAGATAAGCGCCCAATGTGCTTGCCAGCGTTTTGCACTGCTTCCACGCATAAGGGAGAACATGGAGTTTGCTATAGAAGAAAGTATTTGTTCTCTTCTAAGGGAAATCTTTGGGACGGTGTCTGTAGACAACGTGACGCTGAGGCCTTCTCCAGAAGGGCTAGGGGACGATCCCGCGCTCTCCTGTTGCATGTACGATGCCTATGCATTTGTGAAAAGCTAGTATCACCCACCCGGCCATTTATCTGAAGCCAGAGAGGAGTAGGGATTCTATTGTTTACCATGAATGTCAAGCAGAATGTCTTCATCAACCTGCCTGCTGAGGATATCTTTGCCTACGTGAGCGACTTTGAGAACCTAGTTGATTGGTCAAGTGTTATGATCGCGGCCAGGAAAATCTCGCCAGGAGCAGTAGAGGTAGGATCGACGGTTCGCGGTACCGTCCGATTTTTAGGAAAGTGGGTGGATATTACTTTCGAGATAGTTGAGTACGAGCCCGGTCGTTGCCTGACCATCAAAAGCACCTCTGGGATTGCACCCTTTCTCTTTTGCTACCAGTTCGAACCGGCCGCAGATGGTGGAACCACCATCTCCCAAAAGGCGGTGATCCATCTCACAGAAGAGGTTGTGGAGTTGAAGGCGTCGGTAATTACAAGCGCGGTTCGCCGACAGATTGAGTATGACCTGGTGACGCTCAAGGATTTGCTGGAAGCGTGAATTTCAATTTGCGAATTTCCTGACTGATCGTTTTCATGCCGTCCAAGGTTTTACTGGCTACCTGTGATATCCGTTTGTTTGTGATTGCAGGCAAGCTATAAAGGCTCGTTGATCAGTCTGCTTGCGGTTGTCACGTGGAACTGGAACGTAAATGATCCCAGCCGGTAGAGCGTAATGGAGAGGGCTTTCCCTGGCGGAAAAGGGTCATAGCAGTTCCCTCACAAATTGTGCCGATAGCAGTCGCATTGACGCCAGTTGCGACAAATAGCTCATGAGCCAGAACATCAGCACGATCCGCAGGTACCGTGAAGACTAATTCGTAGTCTTCTCCTCCATACAGCGCCAGGTCTTGCGGCTCCCGCCCCGCGAGAGTCGCGAGTGTAACTACCTGTGGCTGGATTGGGAGTGACTCGGCTTCAATGTGCACGCCGACGCCGCTAGCTTCGCGAATGTGTGATAGATCTGCCGCAAGCCCATCGCTCACATCCATACCCGTAGTATCATCATGCTGAGCGAGCCATTGGC
>CATPCK010000625.1 GCA_955652655.1 uncultured Ktedonobacteraceae bacterium
AAAGACTGTTCCTGCTGTGTTTCCAGGAAGTCGACAGCAACTTCTTCGAAATCTTGAGGGCCTTCACTTGCCTCTACAGCACCTACAGGATCGGGGTGTGCCTCTGTTAAACCTCTAATATTCTGCTGTAACTCTGCACGTTTTGCCTCAAGTCGTTGTCTCATGAGCGAAAGATCGATGGTCATAAATAAGTAGCCTCCCTTTCCATACAATTTCTATATCCTGCCCTGTGTTCTCATTCAGGCTTGTGATTAATGGTTGTGCGAGCGCTTTGTGATGCTCTTCTGTATACGTATTTACCTGGTTTAAGGTTCCAACAACTCATTATAGCATAGACCATCTTACGTTCTTTCAATAGGCTTCTATACCTGAAACAACATCTATGATTGGAGGATGCTCATCTGGTAGTTCCCGGATCAGAGCATCTACTAGACACTCTGGAGTGCAGGCATATTCAGGGGTGAAAGGATTGATGGTCAAAGCAAGTATATGAATAGGATCAGCTACTCTAATGTGCAACCCCCTATCAGATAATCGTTGGAGCGTTACAGAGTGACAGAAAATTTTCGTTCCATCTCCCACAACGATCTCACCCTGTTGGCCAGCTAAAAGCTGTTCTGATAACTGTTGTAGGAGTTCCCGTGAAAGTTCCTCTGTCAATGCGCCTCGCAGCAGGTAGACCGCGTGTTGAATGGACTGCAAAGATTCCACGATCCATTGAGCTTCGCTTGCCGGTTCAGGCTGGCCAGTGAAAGGCAGAGTAATCTCGTCATTCTGTTTTGGGGAAATCAGAAGCAGGCGCACGTCGGCATGAAGCTTCTTATATTCATCTGCCCAAGTAGATTGAGGCACAGACAGGCGTGCGAGAATATCAGCTGTTCTCCGTGCCACGAGCTGTGGCGTTGCACCAGCACTCGTTCCTGTACAGATAATACAGGCGTCGCTAACATTCGTGGCCGCAGCGCCCAGGCGGTTAATTGCGCCGTCTACAATACTAAGCCGCGCACCATAGATATGCAGTTGCTCTAGCAAGCCCCGCAGTTCGCTGAGCAAGGTCGGGCCTGCGATAATGATTCTTCCAGGTCGTAAAACACGAACCAGCTTTATGGATCCCAGCGCCGTTCTTCCAGGGAGTTGTAGCAACTGCTCAAACTGTGCCCCCTCGCTCTCGGCTTGCTGTAGTAATGATGCAGCCGTTGCCACTAAGAACCCCGATTGCGGGGCATAACGCGGCTTAGGAAGCCCTGTCAATGCATCTATCGCCTCCCCATCAAGGCCAAGCGATGTAAGCGCCAATTCCTCGGCCCTATAAAGTTGCTGGTGAAGGAGCGCCTCTAACAGGTGGTTTGTTGTCGTCGTTTTTCCAACATTTTTTGAAAGCCCAATCAAAGAGAGGCGTTGGATACGTGCCTTCGCGACGATTTGAGCAAGGGTTGCCGTCGTCATCTCTGCTCTCCATTCAATTATTCAAACCGCTCAGCAAAGAGAGTACGTAAAGAGGGATAGTCCCGCAGCAACTGGAGAGCAACTGAGCCGTGATCTGGCATATAGCCATTACCGATATGCATTTCTACCTGACGCGCCATTCCCTCGGCTCCTAGTGCTGCTACGGTAAAACTGGTTGCCATACTAAAAAAGAGGATTCGTCCCTCTGGCTTTGTTAGCAGAATGCTGGCAAACTCCGTGTTGGGAACATTAACAACGTTAATGGTTAGATCAGACAGGTAATCACGGCCAGAACAGTTCCGGCGCATCTGTTCAAGAAGGTCGAGAGGACGTGTTGCGTCAGCTTGTACAATTACGTCTGCCACACCGAGGGCCACAATATCCTGTAGCGCTTGCTCACTATACTCGACAGCTATGATTTCCCCATATGTACCAAGCCGCTGGTGTAGAGCGCATAAAGTCAACAGGCCTGCCGTTCCTCCAGCTCCTACCACCGTCACCCTCTGGCCCGGCTGTGCTAGCGCGGCTACCCGCGCAGGGGCTCCCGCTACATCCAGCGCAGCTACGACCATGCTTTGCGGTAAATCACCTGGTAGTTTTGTCATCGGATTACTACGAAAGAAGATAGCCTTTCCTACCATTTCTATCTCGGAACGCTTTAGATGAATGTGGTGGATATGCTCCAGGTATAGCGGTAACCAGCTCAACGAAGTCAGGCTGACGATGGTATCTCCTATAGTCAGCTGATGTTTTGTGCCAAATACCTCATCGAGTTGCACTACAGTTCCTATCAAGACACCACCAGAACCGGTCACCGGATTATGCATCTTACCTCGTTCCGTCACGATATCCGTGATATGCCTGCTCATACAGGTAGTATCTCGTTCGCAGGCATTGACAATTTGAGTAAAGCTGGCCGAGTCTATATGGAGCCGCTGCACATCGATTAACGTTTCGGTGGGATAGGCTACGGGAGTGTTATCAAGCTTCCAGGCTGGTTGCGGCAACACTCCTCGTGGCTCGATAACACGATGAATTCCGAGGTCACGAAGCATATCCTGTTCGGGCAAAGATTGCATTGGGAACTGTCTCCTCAATTGTTTTGCTTATCAACGCATAATATGACAATACATGAATGAATGGCAAATGCTCCTGGCTACGTGACAAAATGGAATAAGCGTTTCTATGGATGTTTACTCTCTCCTGTATGTGCTATTCTTAAGGTGGCAGAGATCATGACAGGTAAGTATAGAGCACTTTTGAAGAAGTTACATAAGGATGAAGAACCATGACTATACCACAGCAACATAGCGATGTACCAGGTGACAGGCAGTCTGTAGCTCAAGACGCACCTTCTATTTTCAGTGATTTCGATCTATATCTTTTTGGGCAAGGGAAACATTTCCAGATTTATGAAAAGATGGGAGCGCATCCACGCACTGTAAATGGCGTCTCTGGTATTCACTTCGCGGTATGGGCACCAAATGCTCTGACGGTCTCAGTCATTGGAGATTTCAATAACTGGGCTCGTCATACGAATCCAATGCACCTGCGTCACCAGGATCTGGGAGTCTGGGAATGCTTCATACCTGGGATCAAAATTGGTACTATGTATAAGTACGCAATCTACTCACGCTACAACAACTATGCAGCTGAAAAAGCTGACCCATATGGTTTCGCCGCTGAATTACGCCCCTTGACTGCCAGTATCGTTGCCGATATACACCAACACCAGTGGCAAGACGAGGCCTGGATGCAAGAGCGTTCTCAACGTCAACAGATAAGCTCGCCTATTTCCATCTACGAGGTGCATCTCGGCTCTTGGCGACACGTTCCTGAACGATATATAGAGGGGAATCCTGAAGAACATCGCTTCTTAACCTACAGAGAGCTGGCGCATGCCCTTGCTGTCTATGTGAAAGACCTGGGTTTCACCCATATTGAGCTCCTGCCTGTTGCCGAGTATCCCTACGATGGTTCCTGGGGTTACCAGATTACAGGATATTATGCTCCTACCAGCCGCTTCGGCACCCCTGAAGACTTTCAGTACTTCGTAGATTACATGCACCAGCAGGGAATCGGCGTCTTACTCGATTGGGTTCCTGCCCATTTTCCAAAAGATGGTCATGCTCTGAGCTACTTCGATGGCACCCACCTCTATGAATATGCAGATACTCGTAAGGGTGAACACAAAGAATGGGGGACGCTCGTTTTCAATTATGGGCGTAGCGAGGTACAGAACTTCCTCATTGCGAATGCCCTCTTCTGGCTGCGAGAATATCATATCGATGGTCTGCGTGTAGATGCTGTTGCATCGATGCTCTATCTCGACTATCTTCGCAAACCAGGTGAATGGGTGCCCAATCAGTATGGTGGTCGAGAGCATCTTGAAGCGGTAGATTTTCTGCGTAAACTCAATGAGGCAGTGTATGCTGAGCAACCTGGAACACTCACAGTTGCTGAGGAGTCCACTTCATGGCCACTCGTCTCTCGTCCAACGTATGTAGGTGGCCTGGGCTTTTCCATGAAATGGAACATGGGTTGGATGCACGATATGCTGGAGTATATGCACCTGGATCCGGTCTTCCGTCGCTACCACCATAACCTTATCACTTTTTCCTTGATGTATGCCTATTCAGAAAACTTTGTGTTACCACTCTCTCATGACGAGGTAGTGCATGTCAAAGGCTCATTGATCAATAAAATGCCCGGTGACTTGTGGCAACGTTTCGCCAATTTACGTGCCTTCTTCGGATATATGTGGGGACATCCAGGTAAGAAACTGCTATTCATGGGAGGTGAGTTTGGGCAGTGGCACGAGTGGAACTTTGCAGAGAGCCTGGATTGGCATTTACTGGAACCGCCAAGCGATCCGCATCATGCTCAACTCCATGACTATTTGCGCGATCTAAACGAAATCTACCAACATGAGCCAGGTCTTAACGTGCTGGATTGCGATCCAGAAGGATTCTCCTGGATCGATGTACACGATTCTGATAATAGCGTTGTATCCTTTATGCGTCGTAGCAAGAACCCGGATGATACCCTCATTTTTGTCTGTAACTTCACTCCTGTACCCCGACTTGGGTATCGTCTGGGCGTGCCCCTTGCTGGAGAGTACTTTGAAGTACTCAATAGCGATGCCTTTCGCTATGGTGGTAGTGGGCTTGAGAACCTACAGCAAATGCCAAGTGGCCCTATCTATTGGCAATCGTGCCCAAACTCTATCCTCTTAACTCTACCTCCTCTTAGTACGGTCATTTTGAAACGACGTCTTGATGTTGGGAAAGGCGAGGATGAAGACGTAAGACGTAAGTGAGCTACAATTAATTCAGGAGCAATAAAAGATACCTTCTACTTTTCTACTCCATCGTTCGTGGTAGATAGTGGAGCAGCGAGTTTTGCTGGGAGTACAAGACTCGCTTTTTATGGCTCATCATGTTATCATACTTGACGTGCCGTAACTGATTCATCCTTTGTAGGCGTAGAAATAGAGAATATCAATGAGTCGTAATAGTAATCATATGAAAAATGGGTCAAATAATCGAGGGAAAAAAGCAGCCGATCGTTACCGTTCTCTGAGGGGCAAAGGACGAGGAGTGACAGAGGATGAGAGGCTGCTTACTCGACCAACGCAACCATTAATTAGTCCACAGGAAGTATTTCCTCGGGAGCAGGAGCAAGTTGATGAGCATGCCTTCGAGCGTGCTCTGCATTTCGACTTTACTATCACTGACCCCTGGCGCGTGTTGCGCATC
>CATPCK010000626.1 GCA_955652655.1 uncultured Ktedonobacteraceae bacterium
GGTCAATGACAAACTCATGTCGCCCTGTGATGAATGCCCTTCCACTTACTTCGGGTACAACCGCTTGATATGGCCCAACCTGTACATGACCGGCTACTCGCCCACCAAACGTGCTGGCTGCCCCTAAAATACTCTCAATGATGATTTGCTGGCCATCAGTAATTTCGCCCTTCGCATAATGCAAGGCCACGCGGGCAGAAACACCCGTCCCTGTGGGCGAGCGATCCACCTCGGCGTTGGCAAAGATGCAGACGTTACGACTATGATGAGCCGGATCTTCGGGCGGTCCGGTGAAAATTGTGCCATACAGAAAGCCCAGGTCCTCTTCAAGCGGATGCTTTACGGATTGAACTGCGTTGACTGCCTTTGTAATCATATCCCCTGCCGCAGCAAGTTGATTCGCCTGTTCCGGCGTAACGCTCAGCCCTGGCTGTGCAGCAGGTAGAAAAGCATAGAATGCACCGCCGAAGGCGACATCTACGGTCAGCCGTCCGTATGCAGGTACATCTAGTTCAACATCACTGGCGTACAGAAACGAAGGTACGTTCAGGAACGATACATATTCTACATGCCCGCTGTTATCGATGTGAGCAGTAGCACGTACCAGTCCCGCGGGAGTGTCAAGGTTGACAGGAGTATGCTGCCCCTTCACCGGCAGTGCGCCTGTCTTTAGGAGCATGGTCACCAACGCAATAATACCATGCCCACACATCGTACTATAACCCTCATTGTGCATGAACAGGACGCCCAGATCAGCTTCTGGCGTTACTGGCCGGGTCAGCACACACCCATACATGTCTCGATGACCTCGCGGCTCCCACATTAAGGCGCGCCGGATGTGGTCGAAGTGCAGTTGCATATAGCGGCGGCGCTCCAGTATCGTGTCACCCTGCAATTCGGGTAGACCTCCCGTGATGATGCGCAAAGGCTCGCCCGCTGCATGGGCATCTATGGCGGTAATTACTGTGACATCTCCAGCAGGTTGATACTGCTTCCAGTTCAGTTCCATGCTCTTCCTCCTATTCCAAGAAATCTCTATGGTGCAATAACGCTGAAAGAAGAAAGTGGTAAAATTGAGAGGACAGTAGATTATACCACCCAGGTGTAAAACGTATTTTGCGGGAGAGTGAAGGAGTATTTTTATGATCATCGATTTGCGTAGCGATACCGTCACATTGCCATCGCCTGCCATGCGCGAGGCCATGTACCGTGCCGAGGTTGGGGATGATGTCTATGGCGAAGATCCCACTATCAATCGCTTGCAAGAACTCGCAGCCGAGCGCACCGGCAAGGAGGCAGCCCTCTTTGTGCCTACTGGGACCATGGGCAACACTGCTTCGGTGCTAGCCCACGCTGGACGCGGCGAAGCGGTGATGATTGGTGACCAATCGCACATATACCGCTACGAAGTTGGTGGCGCTTCAACACTAGGCGGTTCTCCTATGTATGTCATCCCTACAGATGAGAACGGGATGCTCGACCTGCACAAAATTGAGACAGGTATCTCCGACGGCAGCGACGAACACGCTGCCCCGACGGCTCTGCTTTGCATCGAGAACACACACAATCGCTGCGGCGGCACGGTTTTAAACCTGGAACAGATCGCAGCACTCGCCGAACTGGCGCAGGCGCACAACGTAAAAGTGCACATGGATGGCGCCCGTATTTTTAATGCGGCAACCGCCCTTGGCGTCCCCGTAAGCGCCCTGGTACAGAAGGTAGACTCAATGATGTTTTGCCTCTCGAAAGGGCTGAGTGCCCCTGTTGGCTCAATGGTCGTGGGCAGTCGAGAGTTTATTCATAAAGCACACCGTATGCGAAAATTATTAGGTGGTGGAATGCGACAGGCAGGTGTAATCGCGGCGGCCGGTATCGTTGCACTTGAACAGATGGTTGATCGGCTGGTCGAGGACCATGAACACTGCAAACAACTCGCATACGGGCTGGCAGACTATCCCCAAATTGAGATCGACGTTGAACGTGTTGTCACCAACATCGTCAATTTTTCAGTGCGTAACGCGCAGCAGCAACGGCTGACACATGAAGAAACCTTGCAATTCCTGGCAAAAGCGCAGGAACACGGCGTATTGATGGGTACAATGGGAGAAGGTACCATCCGGGCGGTGACCCACTATGGGCTGGCTACTGAGGATATTCAAACAGCATTACATGGCATTCGCAGGGCGCTGATTGACATGCAATTGTAGTTGCACACTATCCTCCCTTCCAGGTACAAAAAGGAATAAGGATATCATATAATAAAACTTGAGCTATGAAAGATATTTCTATCCTATCCTTCTAAAGGGGGAACTTATCATGTATCGACGACGCCCGCGTACCATGCTAGGTGGCATCAGTGGAGGCATCTTTTTGATCGGCCTGGCAATCGCCTTTTTTGTAGGCCCTTTCTTACCCATACTGTTTATCACGTTAGCCTTCACTTCACTCATTGGTTCCGTAAGCTCCCTACGGCCCAATGGACTCTATGGCGGCCTTCAAGGCTTTGTGTGGTTGATGGGGCTGGCCCTATGCTTTGCAGTAGGTTTCTGGCCGTGGATTCTGGTCGTTTGTGGCGTCTCGGCCATCCTCGGCGCGCTGCGAGCACCCATTATGGCTGCTATCATGGGTATGGGCATTTTCGGTTTAGCCTCCTTGAGCAACCAGCAGCCACCACAAACATATCAACCTTACCAACCACCTCAACCAACCTATCAGCAGGGCTATCCGGGATATACTCCGCCTCAAACGCAAGAAACGTATCAAGAGGGAGAGCAACAATACCCATATCCATCACAAACACCATCGCAACAATATCAGCAACCCCCGCAGCCACAACCTCAATACGAGCAACCACAGGTACAGTACCCTGAGGAGATGCCACCGCAACAAACGCAGCAGTAGTACAAACAAGAGTGAAGTACTCCGGCCCTAGAAGGGCGGGGCTTCTACAGGAATTGCTTCCTGTTGGCTTCTTCCAAGCCTGAGGATATTGAGAGCAGCATTCGTGTCTCTATCAAGGACGACCCCACAATGGATACAGATGTGTGTGCGTTCATCCAGTTCCTTGTGGGGGCATTCCCTCAGACAACTGCTGCATATCTGGCTTGTTTTGGAGGGGTCCACTTTGACCACAGTACGAGCGGCCCATGCTGCCTTCTGCGTACACAGGTCAACGAACATGTCCCATCCAGCATCGGTGATTGACTTATTCAAGCCGCCTTTTGCAGCGGCCCCATTTGAGAGATACTTCCCGTTCTCATCCTGTCTCGGTTTCGGACGTTTCACCAGATTCTCTGTCTGCAAGTCTTCAAACACCATGGTTTGAGACTGGTCCACCAGTTTGCGAGACTGCTTATGCAGGAAGTCACGCCGCTGGTTGCGTATCTTGCGATGGGCCTTTGCCACCAGCCGACGCGCTTGCTCTCTGCGATGAGAGCCACGCTTGCGCCTATCCTTCACCTGTTGACGACGTGCCAACGTCTTCTCGGCCTTGCGGTAATAGCGTGGTGACTCAATGAAGGTTCCATCGGAGAGGGCAGCAAAGTGGGTAATGCCCAAGTCTATACCGACTTCCTGTTCTGAGAGAGGCGACGGTTCAGGCGTCTCACACTCACATGAGAACACACAATACCATTGCCCCGCCTCATACTTGATTGTAGCTGTCTTGATCTTCCCTTCCATCTTGCGATGGAGCTTGATCTTGATCGTTCCGATTTTGGAGAGCGTGACCTGCTTCTCTGAGAGGCTGTAGCCCCCTTGCGGATACGTGAAACTGTTGTAGCGATTGCGCCCCTGAAACCTGGGGTAGCCTGGGGTTTCCCCATTGGCAACACGACGGAAAAACGCTTTGAATGCTTTCTCGAGTCGCAAAAGCACGTCCTGTAGTACCTGAGAATGGATATCTTGGTACTCAGGACGCAAGACGGCTTTGATTTCTGGCAAGTCTCGCTTCTGTTCGTAGTAGCCGATGGACTTGGAAGCAGAGCGATAGGCGTCACGCCGTTCTGAGAGGGCTGCGTTATACAATTCTCTGCAACGTGTCAGCGTCCAGAACAGCGTGTGCTCTTGCTCCCTCTTCGGATAGAGGCGAAACTTAAAAGCTTTTCTCATCGGTTCTTTTGCCCTTCCACATACCGTTTGAGCGTTTCCCGTGTCACACCCCCTACAGTGGCACAAAAATACCTGTTCGTCCACAAGGACGGCAAACGTCGTTTCAGTGGTGGGAACTCTTGCCGAAGAGAGCGACTTGATGTTCCCTTGATGTACTTCACCAACCGGTGTATCCCGAATTGTGGGTCACATGCGACGAGCAGATGCACATGATCGGGCATGACTTCCATCTCAATCAGTGTTTGTCCCCATTTCTCAATCGTCTCCATGATGATAAGTTTCAGGCGTTCATCTATGGGCGATACCAATACCTTGCGCCGATACTTAGGACAAAACACCACATGATAGTGGCAGATGTAGGCTACATTGTTGTGTGTCTTGACTTCATACTTCACACAAGAGATTATACCGCACACACAATAGATATGTCAAGAGAATCTATTGTGTGTGCCTGCGCCTTCTATCCCCCTGTATGGAAGGCCAGGGGGCTTACGGCGCGGATGCTAAAAGAGGCCAGTCCGAGCAAAGCCTGGACTGGCCTCCTGTTATGCTGTGCTGAATATCTAGAAGTAGGCTTCTCCAGTATCTGTGTCAAACAGGTGGATATGTTCGTTCTCGACATGCAACCTGAGATTGCCGCCTAC
>CATPCK010000627.1 GCA_955652655.1 uncultured Ktedonobacteraceae bacterium
CCCTACGACAGGTCCGCTCTTCGTGGCACTTATGATCGGTGTGATCTTGATTATCGGAGCACTCACCTACTTCCCAGCCTACGCGCTGGGACCAATCGTCGAGCACTTGCTGATGTATAAGGGGGTGACGTTCTAAGATGCAAACGAGTATCAAACCCGATGAATTAGAAGTCAAGCAGTGGAAGACGCGCCGCAAGGGAGACCTCTCGATTTGGGATCCCAAGATCATCCGGCGCGCCATCCCCGACTCCTTCAAGAAGCTGGACCCGCGCGTGCAGGTCAAGAACCCGGTCATGTTCGTGGTGGAGGTGGGCAGCGTGGTCACCACCGTCGAGTTCGTGCGCCTCTTGTTCGCCCAACCCACGGCGGGGCTGGATCGCACCCACCTCAATTTTGAGATCTTCTTCGTGCTGGCGGTGGCCATCTGGCTGTGGTTCACCGTGGTCTTCGCCAACTTCGCCGAGGCCATGGCCGAGGGGCGCGGCAAAGCGCAGGCCGATACGCTGCGCCGGGCGCGCACCACGACCATGGCCAAGCGCTTAGCCAGCTCTGGCCGAAACAGTCAGGTACAAGAGGTGGCTGCCCCCGAGCTACGCAAAGGCGACCTGGTGCTGGTCGAGGCCGGGGACGTCATCCCCGGCGATGGTGACGTGGTGGAGGGCGTGGCCTCGGTCGATGAGTCGGCCATCACGGGGGAGTCCGCCCCCGTCATCCGCGAGAGTGGCGGCGACCGCAGCGCGGTGACGGGGGGCACACGTGTGCTCTCCGACTGGATCATCGTGAAGGTCAGCGCCAACCCGGGCGAAACCTTCCTGGACCGCATGATCGCCCTCGTGGAGGGGGCCAAACGCCAGAGGACGCCCAACGAGATCGCGCTCAATATCCTGATCGCCAGCCTGACCATCATCTTTGTGCTGGTGGTGGTCACCCTCGAACCCTTTGCCATTTACTCTGGCCAGCCGGTGTCGGTCACAACGCTGATTGCCCTGCTGGTCTGCCTGATCCCGACCACCATCGGCGGCTTGCTCTCGGCCATTGGCATTGCAGGTATGGACCGGTTGGTGCAGCGCAATGTGCTGGCGATGAGTGGGCGCGCGGTGGAGGCGGCAGGCGATGTCGATGTGCTGCTGCTGGACAAGACCGGCACCATCACGCTGGGCAACCGTCAGGCGACGCGCTTCGTGCCGCTTGCGGGTGTGGACGGGCAGGAGGTAGCCCAGGCGGCCATGCTCTCCAGCCTGTCGGATGAGACGCCGGAAGGCCGCTCCATTGTAGTCCTGGCGCAGGAGAAATACGGCTTCACTGACGCAGTGGCTCCATCAACAACGTTTATCCCATTCTCCGCCACGACGCGCATGAGTGGGGTGGACCTGAACGGGGCACAGAGTTCTCGTGGTGCTGAGCATGCCCATACCATACGCAAAGGAGCCGCGGATGCTGTTGCCGCATACGTGGCCGAACATGGGGGTGATCAATCGAATTATGACGAACTGCAAGCGATTGTCGATGGCATTGCGCGGGCGGGCAGCACGCCTTTAGTCGTCGCGGAAACGCAGGGGAACTCCAATGGCGCCGGAGAGCAGGCGCGTGCCCTGGGCGTGATCGAACTTAAGGACATTGTCAAGGGCGGTATGCGTGCCCGCTTCGACGAGATGCGGCGCATGGGCATCCGCACCGTCATGATCACTGGCGACAACCAGCTGACCGCCGCCACCATCGCCAGGGAATCCGGGGTGGACGACTTCCTGGCCCAGGCGACGCCGGAGACGAAGATGAAGCTTATCCGCGAACAGCAGGCGGGTGGGCGGCTGGTGGCGATGACGGGCGACGGCACGAACGATGCGCCAGCGCTCGCCCAGGCAGATGTGGGCGTGGCCATGAACACCGGCACACAGGCGGCCAAAGAAGCAGCCAACATGGTCGATCTCGACTCCAACCCGACCAAGCTAATCGAGGTGGTCGAGGTGGGCAAGCAGCTGCTGATCACCCGCGGGGCGCTGACGACGTTCAGCATTGCCAACGATGTGGCCAAGTACTTCGCCATCATTCCGGCCGCATTCTCTATCACCTATCCGCAGCTCCAGGCCCTGAACGTTATGGGCCTGGCAACGCCGCACAGCGCGGTGCTCTCCGCTGTGATCTTTAACGCGCTGATCATCATCGCGCTGATCCCGCTGGCGCTGCGTGGGGTCAAGTACCGCCCGATCGGTGCAGGGCCGCTGCTGCGCCGGAATTTGCTGATCTACGGCATCGGTGGCATCATCGCCCCGTTCATCTTCATTAAAGCCATCGACCTGGTGCTGCAGGTGCTGCACCTGACGCTCTAAGCAACCGTGGGTATGCGGCAGCCTGGTCCACCTCGATCCGGGCTGCTGGCCATCCTCTCGCAGAAGGAAGTATGATATGAGTAAAGCTACACTGGCATCGCCTGAGCGGGCGCCTGAACAGGCACCGAAGCAGTCATTCTGGCGAAACATCCTGAAAAAGTATATCCGCCCGGCGGTGGTACTGACATTGCTCCTGACGGTTCTCACCGGCCTGATCTATCCGGGGGTCGTCACAGCGCTGGCCCAACTGATCTTCCCGTACCAGGCTAACGGCAGCCTGCACTACGTCAACGGCAAGCTGGTTGGCTCAGACCTGATTGGGCAGTACTGGACTTCCCCGAAGTACTTCCACGGGCGGCCCTCGGCGACCATCAACCCAACAACCGGGAAGCCCGCACCCTACGCCGCCGACAATTCCAGTGCCTCGAACCTGGGCCCAACCAATGCCACGCTCGTGCAGAATGTGCAGCAGCGGGTCGCCGCGTTGAAGAAGGAGAACCCGAATGCCCCTCCTGGGCCAATACCTGTTGACCTGGTGACTACTTCCGGCTCTGGATTAGACCCCGATATCTCGGTCGCGGGGGCCCTTTACCAGGTACCTCGTGTGGCAAGCGAGCGCGGCTTGAGCGAGAGCAGGGTCCGCCAGCAGGTGATGGACAACGTGCAGGGACGGTTCTTAGGAATCTTTGGTGAGCCCCACGTCAACGTTCTCAATCTGAACCTGGCGCTGGACGCGCTGAAATAATTTCATACCGCACTCCTGGGCCTGAGTAAGCCTTACAGTTGGACGACCGCGAAGCGGTAGCTGCGGGTAGCAGCGTTTCCAACTGCCTGAGACCTGGATGCGCAGCAATGTTGGAGTGCGGAATAAGAGGTAGAAAGACCATGGCCGAGCAACCGCCCGACGAACAACGACCACGCGAAGAGGGGCGCCCCAATCCGGAAGAGCTCCTCAAGCGCTATAGCTTGCGAGATAGCGACCTGGAAGTTCCTCCTCCTGCCACATCGGCTACAGGTGCGCAAGCTGCCCCACAAACCGGGGGCTACCCCCACAGGCGTGGGCGGCTGCGCGTCTACCTGGGAGCGGTCGCTGGGGCCGGGAAAACATATACCATGCTCAATGAGGGGCATCGCCGCGAGAGCCGGGCCGCCGATGTCGTGGTGGGCTACGTGGAGACCCATGGGCGGCCCCAGACGCAGGCACAACTGGGGGACTTAGAAGTCATTCCACGCAAGAAGGTCACCTATCGCGGCGTCACACTTGAGGAGATGGATACCGAGGCCGTCATTGCCAGGCATCCCAGAGTGGCGCTGATCGATGAACTGGCCCATACCAACGTCCCCGGTTCGAAGCACGCCAAACGTTATCAAGATGTCGAGGAGATCCTCGATGCGGGCATCAACGTGGTGACCACGCTCAATATCCAGCACCTGGAGAGCCTGAATGACCTGGTGGCAAGCATCACGGGCGTGCGTGTGCGCGAAACGCTGCCGGACCAAATCCTGGATCAGGCCGACGAGGTAGAGCTCGTCGATATCTCTCCGTATGCTCTGCGGCAGCGCATGAGGCACGGCAATATCTATCCCCCTGATCGCATCGAGGCGTCGCTGAACAATTTCTTCCGCGAGGGGAATCTGACGGCCCTGCGCGAACTGGCGCTGCGTCGCACGGCCGAGAAGACCGAGGCGCAACTCCAGCAGTACATGACCGAGCATGGGATCAACGAGCTTTGGCCTGCTAGCGAGCGGGTCCTGGTGGGCTTCGATTCCCGGCCACATACGCGCCAGGTCATCCGCGATGCCTGGCGCCTGGCCCATGGCTTGCACGCCGACCTGATCGCCGTCACGATCCAGTCGGAAGGGCGTCTTGCTTTTATGAATAAGCTCATCGGCTTCTTCAAATACGGCACAGATGCGCCCAAGCAGCGTGAGGCCGCGAAGCACCGCCTGGAGGAGCATGCCGTGCTCGCCGAAGACCTTGGGGCCGAGGTCATCCGCACGAGCAGCCGCGATATCGCCAGCAAGATGGTGGAGATCGCCCGCGAGCGGCAGGTGACCCAGCTGGTACTGGGTCAGCCGGCGCGCAGCCATTGGGAAGAGCTGCTTCGCGGCTCCATCATCAACCGCGTTCTGCGCATGAGCTCCGACATCGACATTCATATCGTGCCGCGCAGCAGGGATGAGTAGGAATGAGAGTGAAATTGAAAATGGAGTGTCATGGTTTGCGAGCCTCCAACGTATGCAGGAAGAACTAGAGCAGCCTACTGATCAGAGCACCTTTTTTTGGACCTTTCTTGATCAGGCCATCATGACAATTGAGCGGGCACGCTTGCGTGCTCGCGCCATATCAAACAATGAATAAGGCCATGCTCTCTTCATTGAAGCGCTCAGGCTGGGGGCGCATCGGCTCCAGGAAGCTGGCTATAGATCTCAACGAGATAGCCACCGGGATCGCTCAGATGGGCCGAACGCACTTGCCACGCCGGTCGATTCTGCGGCCCCGCAACCGCCGTCGCACCACGCTCGACGAAATTGGCATAGGCGGCGTCCACGTCATCCACGCGGAAAACGAGCACCGCCGGGTGTCCCTCCGGTGTCGGCGGAGATGCTGCCTCCCCCAGCGCAGCGGCAAATCCCTCGCGGGTCATAAGCTCTACTCCAGCGCTGTCCGTTTCAAAGTAGGCATACCCCATCGCCTCGTCACCATAGGTCATACGTAACCCCATCACATCCCGCCAGAATCTGATCGCCGCTGTAATATCGCCGACCAGCAAACGTACGTTCACAAATTTCATTACATACTCCTTTTCTTTCTCACGTCAATGACCCTACGGCTGAAGCCGAGGGCTTGTGTCTCTGCTCCACCGCAACTCGGCATAGCGTTGCCGCCGTGCCGCTTTGGCTTCATCGCATGACACATCAGGGCGTACTGACAAG
Organism: uncultured Ktedonobacteraceae bacterium; assembly: GCA_955652655.1. Taxonomy (GTDB): domain Bacteria; phylum Chloroflexota; class Ktedonobacteria; order Ktedonobacterales; family Ktedonobacteraceae; genus UBA11361. Next base: position 5,265 of record CATPCK010000627.1, read on the forward strand.
ACGCCCGTGCTCACCCAATCTTGTCGCGTGAGCAACGTTCTCAGTGCTACATTCCTCGCACCAATCAAATCGGCATGCAGGATATAGTGGCAACTCTGACACACGAAGAGCAAGCCGTGGTGAGGCCGGTTCCCCTCACTGGTATAGCCGCATATGGGACAAGCCTGGCTCGTGTAGTGGGCATCCACCTTCACGGCCATACTCCCGCTAAGCGTCGCCTTATAGGCGATGTAGCTGTGCAGTTCAGCAAAGGCCCACTTGGAGGCATGCCTGTTCGCTTTGCGTTGCTTGCTGGAGACCGGTTCATACCCTTTTCCATGCTTCTTGCGCTTGTGAGTACGCCGCATCACTCGGTCGCGGATGTGGGTCAGGTCCTCCAAGCCAATGAGGCTGTGTGGATGCTGATCGACGATGCGCCGACTAATGAGATGGTTAGCATCTTGTTTCAACCGTCTCTCTCGTCCACTAATCACCACCAGACGGCGGGTCGCGGAACGAGTGCCTTTCTTCTGCAACCGTTTTCTCAGTCGCGCATAATGGTCGGCTTGAGTTCTCACCGCCTTGCCGGAGTAGAAGGATGCGTCATTGGTGGGCGTGGCAGTGACCGCCAGGTAACGTTGTCCAACGTCCACACCCACCACGTGTTTGTGGCTCTCAGGCGTTGGCTCTGCGACTTCCATCTCCAGCGTGATGAGGAGGTAGAACTGTTTGCGTGGTTTGTCATACCAGAGCTTGGCGGCACCGATATGCGCACCTTGGTGGATGAGAGCCACATGGTTGCGATAGGCTCTATAGGACACGATCACACGCCCATCCAAGGTCAGGAGACTGACCTGCTCATCTTCCTTCAGGCTATAATCCCGATGGAAGTTATAGGTCAGCGTGGGCGACACATACTTCGGCGGGGTATCCAACCCCTTGTAGCGTTTCTTCGTCTCGCCTGCTTTTCGCAAAGCAGCGTTTAGCTTCACCTTCGTCCACAAGGTTGTGTAGGTAGCGCCGACCTGTCGGGGGACGTTACAGGCCAGCTGAGCGGGCAAGCCATACTGCAAACGGATGGTATCGTAGCACTCGCGCTGCAAGGCTCGCCCACTACTCATCTTGCCATGCTCAAAAGCATACCGACTCACGTAGTTCAAGGCATCTCGATAGGCCAGTTGGGTAGCTCGCAAGGCCTGAAATTGGGCAGAGTCAGTGTGCAGTTTCAGTTTGGCGGTGATGATCTGTTTCATGAGAGAAGTATAGCAGATTTCACGCGTTCTATCAAAATACGCTCATGCATGAACAGGCCATCCCCACCCAAGCCCCACATAAGGACCGCCGCATTCCTCCCCACGGATTAATCCGGGGGACTCCTGCGGCGGTTTGTTGAACTGTTTTGCATCCAGAACTTTGTTGGCGAATGACAGTACTGGTGGAAATGAGGTGTACGGCCTGCCCGGGCCTGCCGCCACACAACATAGAGAACTTTATCACGGAAACAACGGAGAGTATTGTAAAAACGCGACACATAAGCATTTTTGTGCTATAAATAGGAGATGAAGTCAACCATCGGAAAACCCAGAGGCATTTTGAATCTCAAAGCGGGTGAAAAGAAGTTTCAACTCTCACGATATCTGCCTGCACAGGACCTGCGTTTCTTCGTAGAACACTATTGGATCGTCAGTTGGGATCTCACAGGGCAAGAACCTTACGTCCAGGAGACGCTCCCTTACCCTTGCGTTCATCTGGTCATTGAGAAAGACCAATC
>CATPCK010000628.1 GCA_955652655.1 uncultured Ktedonobacteraceae bacterium
ATAATAGACCTCGGACGGTGGACAGTGGAGTTGGAGAAGGTCGAGCGTCTCGGTCTGCAGGTTCTGCAAACTGCGCTCTACGAAGCTGGTCAGGTTCTGGCGATTATAGCCACTTGCTGTATGGGGATTGAGCCGCCGCCCAGCCTTGGTCGCGACGATCAGTTGCTCGCTCCTGGCCTTGCGCACCTCAGCAATCAATTGTTCGGAGTGGCCATCACCGTAGACATCGGCAGTATCGATGAAATTCACTCCAAGATCAATAGCCCGGTGAAGGGCCGCCAATGATGTTTTGTCGTCGGTGTTGCCCCAGTCGCCTCCGCCGATCCCCCACGCTCCGAAGCCGATAACCGAGATATTCCAGCCTGTGCGGCCCAATGCGCGATATTCCATGTGTCTCACTCCATCTTCTGTCTAAATATAGACTTCCTATATGATTACTAACTCTTAAGGAAAGGATACAACATAGAAGAGAGAGAAGAAAAGGGGTGCCTTTTCAGACCTCATGAACCTATGATAGTATGAGGTAGCAGCGGTTATGAGAGAACGAAAACGAAAAGGAGTTAAGAGTATGGCAAAAGGGCAAAAAAGGTGGGTGTATAGCCCACAGAAATCGACTCGGCCTAAAATTTCAGATGCATTGAAAGCTGAAGTAACAACAAAGGCCAATCAACTCATCGACACTGTTCTGAAACCCATGCATATTAATCCCCCTCCTGAGAATCCGCGATTCAATTACATCGTGGATATTTATGGGAAATGGTATCATAGCTATTTCTATTTTTGCTCTAAATATTGTGTTCCAGGTCCAGATGCTATTGTGCCAGATTTCGAGGCAAAGCTCGCTCGCATGGAGTATGCTGGAAACAATCGCTTCCATCTATAGATTATGCGCCATAATGGCTAGTGGGTGCAGCTTTACTCCGGCCTAACAGTGGATGAATGTTTGGCAGCTATCAAAGATGAGGAATTCTTTTATCCTTAGCGTATGATACAGATGGTGTAAAAGCAAACCAGATCAGCGGGAACGTATCGCCGAACTACGAAATGTCACCCACCAGGACACCAGCATCAGCGCGGTGAGCATCACGGTATAGGGCAAAAGTGACCAGATACCGACGCCCTGAGCCAGGACTCCCGCCAGCCAGGGGAACAGGGCGATTCCTAAAATACTCAAGCTAACCAGGAAGCCAATGGCGCTGGGGACGAGACGGCTAGACACCAGGTTTGGCATCAAGGCGACCGTGGTGGGATAGATTGGACCCAGGCTGAAACCGATAAAGCAGAAGCCGAGGGCAGCGAAGAGGGCGAAAGGGAGCAGCCAGATGATAAGCACACCGATGAGGATGCCCGCCATACAGATGTAGATCAGGCCTACATTGCTCAGGCCAAGACGCTCGGCAATGGAGCTTAGCGTGAAACGCCCAAGCGTCAGACCTAACCAGTAGCCACTCACAATCAAGCTCGAGAGAAAGATCTGCTGGTGCTGGCCCTCGACTAAAAAGCTGTAACTCCAGCTGCCAAGACTCACCTCTATGCCAACATAGAGCAAGAGAAATAGTGATGCCCACCAGATGACCGGCAATTTGATTGCCTCAATCAATACATTGCCAGTGGAGGTTTCTTCACCTTCACGAGCGGCAGCGCGAGGTAACCGGGGACTGAAGACGAGGGCAAATCCAATCAGGAGCGGGAGGCTGAGCAAGCTCCAGACAAGATACACGCTATTCCATCCCCAATTCATGGCCAGCAGAACGGCGGCTATGGTTGGGCCTATGAGAGCTCCCAACCCATAGAAGGCATGGAGGGAGTTAAGCTGCGAGGTGCGGCGGGGAAGTGCAACGACGTATGCGTTTAAACCTGTTTCAATGATTGCCATGCCAAATCCCAGCAAAAGCCTCGTGGTCAGAACAACAGCAAAGGGCGGCTTGATACCGAGGGTAAGCGTTCCCAGGAGAAACGTGAACGCTCCCACGATCAGAAACGTGCGCTGGCCCAACTTCTCCAGGAGGAGGCTGCTGCTGAATGCCGATAGAAAGTAGCCAAGTGAACTGGCGAGGAAGAGGAAACCGAGAACGGATTTATCTACATTATAGTAGATACCCAGGCTTGGGAGGAGCACACCCACCGCGCCACCATTGGCACCGATTAAAGCAAAACCGAAGAAGGCAAAACCCATTTGTATGGTTGATTGTTTCAATATTGAACATCCCTGATTGAACTTCTCGACGAAGACGTTGGCAATATACAGTATACGACAAGATGATCAACTTTAGGATTGAAATGCACTAGCCTTTAAGGCATACTTAGAGAAGAAGAATATAAGAAAGAGGTATTTCACATGACCATGGATTACGGAATCGTTGTTCCCCAGGGGTGGCGCATGGACCTCGTAGGCATAACAGATCCGGCTGAGGCCTATGAAGCTATGACAAGAGTCGCACGCGAAGCCGAAACGCTGGGCTTTCACTCGATCTGGCTCTACGATCATTTCCACACAGTTCCCGTACCCACACAGGAAGTGACCTTTGAATGCTGGATCAGTACAGCTGCCCTTGCACGCGATACGCAACGCGTTCGCATTGGCCAGATAGTGACCTGTAACGGCTACCGCAACCCGGCGCTGCTGGCAAAGATGGCCAGCACCGTCGATGCGCTCAGTCATGGCCGCCTGAACTTTGGCATAGGCGCGGGCTGGTACGAGCACGAATATCGCGCCTATGGCTTCCCCTATCCTGATACAGGTGAACGGCTGCGGCGTCTACACGAGGCAATCCAGATTTTGCTGGCGATGTGGACGCAGGATGAAGCTACCTTTGAAGGACAATACTACCAGGTCAGGGGAGCCATCAACCAGCCAAAAGGGGTACAAAAGCCCCATATCCCCTTGCTGATTGGAGGCGGAGGAGAAAAGGTCACGCTCAGGATGGTGGCACAATACGGGGACGCTTGTAATGTTGGCGGAGACATCGCCACCATCAAGCATAAGTTTGCCGTTCTCAAACGCCATTGCGACGAGCTTGGACGCGACTACAACAGCATCCGGCGTACTATCCTCATAGATGATTGCGCAATCGCTGACACAGAGGAGGCAGCCATCGCGAAACTGACACCGGAGGATCGCAACAATCTTGACGAATTCCGTCAAGAAGCGCTGGTTGGCACCCCCGCGATGATTCGCCAACGCCTGACGGAATATGAGGAGGCAGGAGTACAAGAAATCATCATCCGCTTTGTTGACGCAACCAGGCTGGAATCGATCCGCCTGTTTGCACGGGAGTGTATGAATGTGCGTTAATAGAGCATCCGAGATACGGAGACGTGTGCATGGGAAATGGGGGGAATACCAGTGCTGTGTCAATCTCGTTTCGATGATTGATATGTAGGGGCAGGGCTTGCCCCTGCCCTGTACATTGCCCTCACCAAATCCTTCTTTACATCAGGAGAGTAGTGCAATGAAAACAGTTCGTTGGGGTGTGCTGAGCACGGCCAATATCGCTACAACTAAAGTTATTCCCGCCATGCAGCAGGGCACATATTGTGAAATTACTGCCATTGCTTCACGCAATCTGGAACAAGCTCAGGCAGCCGCAGCGCAACTGGGCATCCCGAAGGCGTATAGTTCGTACGAAGAACTGCTGGCTGATCCCGATATTGACGCAATTTACAATCCGTTGCCAAATCACCTGCACGTACCCTGGTCGATCAAGGCGCTGCAGGCTGGTAAACATGTGCTCTGCGAAAAGCCCATTGCCCTGACCGCTGCCGAAGCGCAACAACTGGCCTATGTCGCCAAACAGTACCCACACCTGAAGGTAATGGAGGCGTTCATGTATCGATTTCATCCACAATGGCAGCGAGCACGCCAACTGGTGAGCGAAGGAAAAATCGGGACATTGCGGACGATCCAGACATTCTTCTCCTACTATCTCGATGATCCGCTTAATGTGCGCAACAGAGCCGATTCCGGCGGCGGGGGCATGCTGGATATCGGGTGCTACACAGTTTCGGTGGCACGTTTTATCTTTGGCAGCGAGCCCAGGCGCGTTTTCGGCATGGTAGAGTTCGATCCGCAGTTCAAGGTTGATCGCCTGGCGTCGAGTATATTGGACTTCGGGTCGGGCACTTCAACATTCACGTGTGGAACGCAGCTTTCGCCGTATCAACGGGTCAACATCGCCGGCACCGAAGGCCGGGTCGAGATCGAGATCCCCTTTAATGCTCCAACCGACCGGCCATGCAGAATCTGGTATCAACACGAAGACGAGGTCGAGGAGATCCTACTGGACATCTGCAACCAGTATACCATCCAGGGCGATCTATTTTCCCAGGCGGTGCTCAACGACACAGAGGTGCCGACGCCAATTGAAGATGCGGTCACCAATATGAAAGCGATCGAGGCCGTGTTCCGCAGCGCGCAGAGCGGCACGTGGGCTTAATTTGTCCTATGCTAGAGATCATACAGTCGGTGCAAGAACGCTTCCCAGGTGATGACGCCAACAGCGCCATCGGGAACAAGGTTGATACCCGACCTGAACACATCATATATGCTTCCAGGAAGCGTCTCTGAGCGAACGGTAACCTGTCTCCCTCGGATACGCAGGTATGCTTCAGTCATCTCCTCGATGGAGCATACCTGTGGCCCTCCTATATCGGGTACGTGTCCGGCCGGGCCTTGTTCCATCAGCGAAGCCAGGTGATCAGCCACCTCACCTACGTCGATGGTTTGAAAATGCAAGCTCCCCGGGACAGAAACCACTGGAAGCGTATCAGCCCCAAATGATTGGATGAGCCTCAACACGTAATCGTGAAACTGGGTTGCGCGCGCAATCGTCCAGGGCAGAGACCCCTGCTCGATGACCATCTCCGTTTCACGCTTGGCTACGTAGTAGGGATACGAGCTGCGATCAACCCCAACGATTGAAATATAGACAACATGAGGAGACCCACTCGCTCGTGCCGCTTGCAGCAACGAGCGCGTGCCCTCGACATCCACCTGGTGCGCACTCTTCGGAGAGCTGGCACAGTAGATGATAGCATCCGTGCCTGCTACCGCCTCGCGCAGCCCTGTGCCCGACACCAGGTCTCCAGTGATCACCTCAACGCCTCGAGGGACGGAGGGGGATGATTGCTGACTCAGGATACGTGTGGTATGGTGCTTATCCAATAAACGAGTGACCACTTCACGGCCAAGCGTTCCTGTCCCGCCTGTGACTAATATCGTTGCCATCGTAAAGCCTTCCTTTCTGTTTTTCCCTTTATATTAGTATAATGTCGTTTGAACGCTGTGTCATGTCCATGTAGCATACTCACAGATCTCATAGCAAAAAAGCTGGCCTCCTCTCGTCTAACTGATGATGAAGAAGATCTAGTATACGATCTCATTCACTACTACATCTGTTTCCCCTCCTCAACCACCTTTATCGTAACGAGCCGTAAGACCCCTGGCTTCAGACATGGGGATATCAGGCGAGCTGCCCGCAGGCAGAGAAAATCTGTGCATGTGTTCAGATCTCTGGTAGAATAGGCATAGTGTACATTGACAACGGAAGAGTGCTTGAAGGGTTCCGCGGTAAATCGTTTCCGCGGGTAAAAACACGAGCGTGTGAACCATTGTACGACCTCTCTCTCAATTGCCAGGTATCGAGAACCAGGATACCTGATGGCTTCAAGACTGAGAACCTACCGCTGGGCAAGCGGAAAGTCATGCCTGTGGAGGCGGTGTAAGAGCAACCACGGAT
>CATPCK010000629.1 GCA_955652655.1 uncultured Ktedonobacteraceae bacterium
GTAAAAACAACTGGATAAAACGTTCGGCATCGACCCCTACAGAGGCAAGTACGTTGGGAGATTGGATGATGAGGGGTCCAAAATAGGCGACAGTCTCACCCAACGTCAAGGTTCCATGGAGCTCTACATCTACAAACGCAGGTTCCCAACTGATCAGATCTGGTTGGAATGCGGCCACCAGGCAGAGCGGATCATGCATATGAAAGGCAGAAATGCCATATTGTGGGCCAAAGACATCGAAGTAATAGGCGAGCATTTGCCTCATAGCTGTTGTGACAGGGCTCTCGCTACTTGCCAGAATTTCCACCTGCTCCAGTGGCAATTCTGCTTGCATTGTCGTATCGAGCGAGACCAGTCGAATGGGCCAGCCAGCATGGAAGACCATGTGTGCCGCGTGGGGGTCCACATAGATATTGAACTCGGCGCTCGGCGTCGTATTGCCAGGTACGCGCAGAGCGCCGCCCATAATGACCACTTCGCGTACGGACCGGGCTATGCGTGGTTCACGGCGTAAAGCCAGAGCGATGTTTGTCAGCGGGCCTATGGGCACCAGGGTTATCTCTCCTGGCGCATCCATGATTTTCTCAATAATCACATCAACAGCATGTGAGGCTATAGCCTTTATCTGTGGCTCTGGCAATTGCAACCCACCAAGCCCGTTATCTCCATGCACGTGTTCAGCATACATTGGTTGGCGTACAATCGGCTGGTTGCAGCCACGCGCAACAGGAATATCTGTACGACCTGCCAACTCGAGCAGTGCCAGTGCATTGTATGTCGTGAGATTGACATTGACGTTGCCACCAACGGTTGTAATAGCTTCAAGTCGAACGTCTGGAGAAGACAGCGCTAGAAAGATCGCCAGGGCATCATCTATGCCAGGGTCAGTATCGAGGATAATACGTTGCATTTGTACTCACCTGTTCTTGTTTTACTGACAGCCGACAGAGCGGGCTGCAGTGAGCCAATGAGAAATGAAAGTAAGGTGTGTGGGAAGGTTCTCTACACGCTGTGCTGAAACGCCTCAACCTCCGCACGTGTAGGTAAACCTGATTGTGCGCCAAACTTTGTCACTTTCAGGGCACTGGCATAGACAGCGAAGCGCAGAGCGTCTTCGGGCTGTTGGCCTTCAGCCAGCGCCACTGTTAGCGCGCCTACGAAACAATCACCCGCGGCTGTCGTATCAATGACCTGAACCGCTGGTGCAGATTGATGGATAACGCGAGCTTTGCCCGTTCCATCATCAGTAGCAAGAACCGCTCCCTGTGAACCGAGCGTTATCACGACTCTGGTTATACCTTGCTCAAAGAGCACAATTGCCACAATGCGGGCATCTTCGAGACTATCTACATGCTGTCCACTGAGCAGGCTAGCTTCAGTCTCGTTGACAACCAATACCTCAAGTTGTTGCAATACCTCTTTGGGCAGTGGTTGAGCAGGAGCAAGGTTGAGTACAGCGGGCACATGCGCGTTATGTGCGGCAGCGATAAGATCTGTTACCGCTTCCAGGGGGATTTCGAGTTGTAACACCAGCGCCTGTGCCTGAGCAATAGACTCGAAGATAGTGGAGATGTGTGTATGGTCCTGTCCTACGCGCATATTAGCGCCGGATGCAACGACAATAGCATTATCGCCGTCAGGAGCTAGAAAAATGAATGCGACACCGCTCGATTCTTCCTGATCAACAACAATGAGGCTGGTATCGACCTGGTCTGCTTGCAGCGCGTCGAGGAGCTGCTTGCCAAAGGGATCACCGCCAACTCGTCCGGCCATAGTGACCGCTGCACCAAGACGTGCCATTGCCACTGCCTGGTTTGCTCCCTTTCCACCAGGAGTAAGTTTCAGAGAGCCAGCCCCAAGGAGTGTTTCGCCCAATACGGGGATGTGAGGAACACGTACAACCTGGTCCATATTGAGACTACCAACAACGAGAATATTACCCTGCGGCATTTTAGCATCCTCTCCTGGTTTTATAGAAAGCATACGATACAGCGCTCTACTTTGTCACTCGCAATGCGTGATGACCGTATCCATGCTCCTGCAATACGCCAGCAATCGTTGAAAATGGGGCAACGTTTCAAGCGCTGGAGCACATCCCACCACGATAAGTTTACGTTGAGCGCGGGTAAGCGCCACGTTCAAGCGAGTTGGATTCGTCAAAAACTCACGGAGAGGGCTTTCGGCTCCAGGCGTTTGGGAAGTCGCAAAGGACATAATAATCACCAGGCGTTCACCTCCCTGGAATCTATCGACGGTATCGATACTCATTGGTGAAGCGGGTGAGAGCGCTTGCCATCCACTCATCTCGTGATCGCTGAAAAGGTGACGGCGTACATTGGCAACCTGTGCTCGAAACGGGGCGATGATGCCGATGTCTTTTTGCGCGATACCTCGCATAAGTAGGGCCTGAACGACAGCGCGAACCGCTCGCGCTTCAGCATTGCTACTCTTTTGTCCATCGCTCTCGCGCTCGTTGCGCACATCCAGGAATACCAGGGGATATGATGGTTGAATAGCTTGTCTGATAGCTCGCGTTTCATCCGTAAACGTTGCGCCAGCAGGCAGAAATTCTAGTACACGCCTGGCAACTGCAGGGGCCGCTTCCAACTTGTCTTCGTAAAACAACCTGGAGGAGAAATTGGATATCCAGCGATTCATGCGATACTGCACGCGCAGCGAGATACAAGCGCTATCAGCTTCACTTCCAGAATTCATATAGTCATCATCTAAACGTTTGAGATAGCTAAAAAGCGAGTCTGACAGCCCATTTTCGGCGGCTTCTTTGCTGAGGACCAGTGGCGGTAGCTGTTTTTCATCACCCACAAGGATAAAGCGTTTTGCCAGGCGTAGCGCACCCAGGATGGCGGGGATGGTGATCTGGCTGGCCTCATCAACGATGGCGACATCAAAGTGAAGCGGTGAGTCATGATTGTTGTCCGATGTTTCACCTGGTGGTTGAGAGGAGTATTTTTCAGATGACCATGCGGCTGCTGTCGAGGCTACCACCGGCGCTTTGCTTAACATTGTACGCAAAGCCAGTTGTTGATTGTTCTCTGACGCCAGGTGTTTCAAGAGCCTGTTTTGCACATCGGCATGCACGCTGCGGTCGTGCCCGAGGCGAATATAGTCGTGAAAGCCTGCGGCGTCGAGACGTTTGAGCATATTATCGACGGCCTGATTCGTATAGGCCGCGAGCAATACTCGTTGACCTTGCTGGCAGAGCCGTTTCACTATCTCGGCAATAACGCTTGTCTTACCAGTGCCAGGGGGGCCCTGCACCAGCTGGTAGTCTTGCATCTGCAGAGCTCGCTCGACCGCGAGGTTTTGTTCGGTGTTGAAATCATTGCGCGGCGGAACGCTGAACTGGTTAAAGCGCGGCCGTGCTTTTCCTGCCACGAGCTCGCGCAAGTGGGCGTCAGCTTGCAGCCAGCGCAGCAGGTTTTGTACAGTACGCGTATGGACAATATTAGAGCCGTAACGATCAATCAGCCTGGGATTGGTGATCAGTTCAGGAATCCAGACCCGTACTTGTTCAGCGCTGATGTGTTTGATATTCCCTGTCACGACTTCGCCTGTGATTGGATCTCCATCACTCAGCAATATTTCATCACCCTCACGCAACTCCGAAGTGTTATTGCAGAGGAATTCTTGTTCCCATTCGCCCTGGCCCGTTGGTTCTGGCTTCCCCAGGGGTGTTACATTATCGATGGCTGTTCCGCGTTCAATGCGTTCTGCCACGGGCGTTTTCCAGAGGAGCGCTTGTTGTTGCTCACCTTCCCATCCTTCCAGGCGCAGCAGCTGGTAAAACCTGGAGAATAGTTCCCGGTCCTCGTTGCTGTATGTTTGACTCAATCGAAGGTGGGAAGTCGAATGTGGAGAGGTGCCGCTTTCAGGTGATGGCTGATCTCCATGCATGGATGACAGGTCAGTGCCTGGCTCCGGTGGCTGCCAACCGAGCAAGGATGAAACCTGTTCACACTGAGTAAGCATGGCGCACTTGCTACAGCGCGATGGCCCCGGAGGTGCGGAGGGTATGCCTGTAATATGGCTTAGCATGAGAATGTTACGCGTCTCATTGACTCGTTGTATATCTCTGATAGTAGGTTCGATACCAAATGACTGGGCTTCTCCCGGTGTACCGCTGTAGAGCAAGGTGCCACGGGCTTTCTTCATGCGGGGATCGCGCCGTACGGCTAACAGAGCATGGTAGCCCTGTACTTGCCACCGATGGTTGGATTTTGGCAGGTTTGTGCCTCCACCTGTTTTTAATTCAAGCAAGCTTTGCCGGTTGGTTTGCTGCCACAACAGGTCGAGTCGCCCGCGTAAACCGATCTCGGGGGCGAGTAAGAATGTTTCAGCTCGTACCATATTCTCGCGCCGCTGAGCGTCTGTCTTTTCAATTTGAGTGTCATCAGGGGCTGTGGGCAGGTCCCACAATGAAGTACTTTGATGCTGGTACCAGGTCGCAAGGCTCTCCAGGTGAGGCGCTACTTCAACACGCATCGCTTCAACTGACACATCCGCTAACGCGAGATCAAGGCTATGTTGTTCCAGCGCCTGTTCAAAATGGCGTTGTAGAGTGGCTAGCGGCGCCTCCGTTCTGTTGGAGGTGTAGCCTTTCATCAATTCACCACGGTCGTGTTCTTTGAGTAGTTCTTTGAAGCAATGATGGACCAGGTTCCCGCGAATGGTAGCGGCTGAGGCTGTAGATGGAACAAGGGTGTGTAGAAGATATTGACGCGAGCAATATTCCGCGTAGTTGAGATCGGTGATATTGAGTAAGATATCAGGCTCCAGGACAGCGAGGGTATATGAGTTGGTTTGATAGATGTGCCTGGGCTGGCCTTTATATTCAGTGATGACGGGAGGGATAGGGAGATGATAGAGGCGTAAGGCAAGGTTTTTGATGCTTTTACCCCGTTCGCTCAATTCTTTGACAAACTTACCATAGTAGTTATGTATCAAGCATACTTCAACACGCGCTGTACCTGTGTCGAGGATAATGACAGGAGTCTTCTCACCGTTGATGGTGCGTTCATAAGCGGTTAGAATGCGACCTTCGAGCTGTCTGACGGCGCAGGGAGGTCGTGGATCAAGGACGCAGAGAAAGCACTCGTGCTTTGCCTCTTCTTGTTGAGCGATTTTATGGGCTGCCATCAAGCTATCTCCATTCTGCCACAGTTGTTGCTCGAAGTGTATGAGAAGAACAGATATTCGTCAAGGGGATATAGAGAAGAATATGGACGCTCTCGTGTTATAATGGGTGCGTTTTAGAGCATTGACAGAAACGAGGTATCATTCATGCCCACCCCTCCTATTCGTACTATTACGCTTGGAATTGCTGATCCCCATCCTCTCACCTTTGCGACCATCAAACAAGCTGCAGCCATACTACAGGATGCGCGCACGCAGTATATGGAGGCGGGGTACGAGGTACAGACCTTACGACTATCGACTCGACCGGTCTTTGACGATCTAATGAATTGGTCATCGACTGACCTGCTCGATTATACAGGAGAGCTACAGCGTATGCTGGATGATCTCGGCCAGGGTTTTTGCTCGATAGGTACTATGCACGCGGCACGCCCTGATTTTCTGCTGGAAAGGATTGACGTGATAGCCGACATGCTGGCCTCCACGAGCGCGCTCAATGCCACGATCCACATGGCCACGCCGTATCATGGTCTGCGTACGGATGCTGCCCTGCCAACGGCACGGGTGATGAAGCGATTAGCCGCGGAGACGCAGGAGGGATTTGGCAATTTCCGTTTTGCCATGTTGGCCTGTGTCGAACCTGGCTGCCCATTCTTTCCCTCCGCGTATCATAGTGGCCCCGATAGTCTAGCTATTGGCTTACAAGGGGCCGGTATCGTTGCTGAAGCTCTGCGCACATTACGCGAAGATGAAACCAGTCCTCTCGATCTTGTTCAAATCAGCGAGGTGGTCAAAACGGCGCTGATTGAACAGGCGAAGCCAGTGGTAGATATGGCACAGGAGATAGCCGCAGCGCATGGTTTGATTTTTGGCGGCATCGATCTTTCGCCCGCCCCTTTAGGAGAAGAGAGTATTATCGATGCCATGGAGCTTTGCGGTTATGGGCCTGTTGGTACGCCGGGAACACTGGCTGTCA
>CATPCK010000630.1 GCA_955652655.1 uncultured Ktedonobacteraceae bacterium
AAACACATACGTTCTGTATCGAGAAGTGCCTGCAGTGTCCTGCTTGAAATATCAGGTATATAGCTCTCACCGCGATTTGCCGCATCGACTTTTTGCTGGTCTGTGTCAATTCCAGTGACATGGAAGCCAGCCTCGACAAATGTAGCCACGAGTGGTAAGCCGACATAGCCGAGACCGATGACTCCGACACGCAAGGAGCGTGCGGCAATCTTCTCTTGTAGTGGGCGCTGCATACGCTCTTCCCCCTTTCGCTGTTGCAATGTAGCGTTCTATCAACAAGGTCACGATTGATCATCTTTAAATCGTAGTTTGCGGTTCACGACAATGGTTTTATCACCTGGATCCACCTTTCCGTTCGCAGAGGGTGCCTCAGGAGGCCGAGCCTTCGCTGTTGCTCTGTGAGGTAGTATGGTCAAAATGGTAGTAATGTCTGCATCGTTCACAGGAGGTGTGGGTGTCTCAGGAGACTGAGCCTTCGCTGTTGCTCTGTGAGGCGTAGTCAACAACGTAGTAATGTCTACATCGTTCACAGGAGGTGTGGGTGTCTCAGGAGACTGAGCCTTCGCTGTTGCTCTGTGAGGCGTAGTCAACGATGTAGCAATGTCTGCTCGCCTTTGCTGCACATCGCTCAAATACCGACGAATTTCCTCGTTCTCTGCCCAGCGACTTCTGTTAATGACAGCTCCCTGTATCGTGTTGCGCGTTCTGTTTAACATGCGCTTGACGCGCAACAGTACTTTGCGAGACACTTTAGCCGTGTCAACGACCACCACTATCGCTTCGACATACGAAGCCAGGATCTGCGCATCAGCGACGGGAAGCAAGGGAGGTGTATCGAAGATGACATAGTCAAATGGTGCTTTTTTGAAATGGTCAAAGAACTGGTTAGCCCACGGGGACTGCAGCAAGTTTGTAAAGTCAGAGCCAAGTGATGCTGCAGTCACGACATGCAAATTTGGAATAGCAGTCTGGGTTAGCTGACTGTCCAGCTTCTCTTCTATCCATGCCCACCTTTCCGTCAATGCGCTCGGGGGCGCCAGATCTTGCTTGAGCTGATAGTGTGCATCTAATGCTGGACTACGCGAGTTGGCATCTACCAGAAGCACGCGCTTTCCTGTCATTACCAGAAAGGATGCAAGGTTGCTGACGACGGTACTTTTCCCTTCAGCTGTGTGGGCACTTGTGATCATCACCAACTTGAAGGGTTCGATTGCCTGTGCGATATTCAAGTTGGCCGACAATATACGATAGGCTTCTGCATAGCCAGGTATCTCCTCGGCTTTCTTGGTGAGCTGTTTGCGTGAGAGCTGAGGGATAACCGCGAGGACCCCCATACCCAGAAGCTCTTGCACTTCTTCAGGGCTTGCTGGACGATCATCGATCCATTCAAAAATAACGATAAGCGCCAACGCAAGACCCAGGCCGACCAATGCACCGATTGCCGTATTCTGTAGCACTTTGGGGCGGATGGGCACATTAGGTACCTGCGCGGGAAGGATCTGTATCGTAGCCGGGAGTTGTGAGTTTGTGTACTGCGCAAGGCTCTGACTAACTTCGTTTGCGAGTTGCGCTGCCAGCCGTGGATCTTTATTCTCGACATCAAGTTCAATCAGCTGCGTATTGAGTTGAGGCTTCACCGTGATCATCGCACTGAGTTGCTGAAGTGTCAGTCCCCGGTGCACGGCTACGACGGGGCCGAGCACGCTGGGGTTCGTAAGTAGCTGAGCGTAGGTTTGTACGGCTTGCACACTTTGCGTGAAGTCACTCGACTGGGTTGACCTCAAACTGACAATGAGAGTTGCAGAAGCTTGATAGACAGGTCGCTCTATCTTACTGACGGTAAAGGTCGCCCCGCTGCAAATGACAATTCCTAATATTACCACCCATGCCCAGCGCTTCGCGAGCAATGTATAGTAACTCAACGGATTTTTCATGTGAGGACCATCCCCCTGGGAAAATACTAGTGGAGAAACTATCAAAACCACTATCTCACCACGTGTTTTATAGCCGCGTATACAATAACACAAGGATATAGTTGCATCCCTGGTAAATTGGTGTTTTTTTCTATTGAGAGGGTGTGAAGAATGATATCTCCAAGTATGCATATCTCCACATTACCAATGCCGCCGCTGAAAGCCCCTGTCTTTCAAGCATAGGGATGAAAGCGGCGTTCCTTGTTCGGAGCAGGGGTGGGGTGGCTTTCCACCTCCAGACCGTGCTGGTCTTACCGCTTGTGGTGTGTTCAAAAAGAAGAGACTTGGAGTACATTTGACAGCCGACAATGTGTTCTGGAGTTGCTCAGGAGAGCAGCATTTCCAGGGGGGTGAAGCCCGCCGGCAATGTCCGACCAACCCAGTCAGAGGGAACGGAAGGGCTACCCCTGGGGCTATGCGGACGAGAGAAACCCCTGTTTGAAGCATCGTCACCCTTGAGGAGTGAAACTGACTGATGACGCTCTGACCAAAATGATAAGGCGACCGGCTGGGTACGTCCAATTGGTGGTGGTGCTAAGTTCCTCAAGTGGTGATAGAAGCAGCACTAGTTATGCAAAAGCGCCGAGTGGCCTGAAACCCTGGCAGTATAGCTCATTTTCATCCTCTTGCGAGTCGCGCTGCGACATGGCGCTTCCCCTGAAATTAGGCTGGCGACTGGCAGAGGTAACTTACTACCTATGCCGCCCCCCGAGTTGGTAAGTTCAACTGATAGCCCAGCCGTTCTTGACTTGACGCGTATTGAGTACTATACATTACCCCCCTGGTTTGACAAAGCAAAGGGATATCAGTATCATTAAGGCAGTAGTAGAGAGGGAAGAGGAGAAATGTACAAACAATAGAAAAGCAGGTTTGAAAACGCCGTAACAGACAATTGTCCAATCTGGTGTCTCTGCGCTATCCCGGGCGCAGTTTGAGCGTTCTGCACCGAAAAACGCTCCCCCGCAGTGGGCTAGCATAAGAAAGGAGGCGGTGCTTCCTTGCCATACCTGAAGGTAGGGGCCTCCGCGCCGCAGTATGGTGAACAACAGAATCGATCAAGTGAAGTCCTTCTTCGCTCAACCTGAGCGCTACCTAAAGCATAATTTCAACATTCGCATCCGAGCGGAGGTTGTTGCGGGTTTTGTAGGTGATACTGTGTTCGAATCTATTCTAGATATAGGATGTGGAAATGGAGCTATTTCTTTACCTCTCTTGAGAGAACATAATCGTCTCACATTGCTGGACGTCAGCAGTAATATGTTATCTATTGCACGTTCACGCATTCCTGCAGAGCTTTTAGATGACGTAGAGACGATAAATGAAGATTTCATGCAAGCGGAATTGCGGTTGCAATCTTATGACCTGATACTCTGTCTGGGTGTGCTGGCCCACGTTGACTCTCCAGCAGATGTTATTGCCAGGATAGCGTCGCTTTTGAAACCTGATGGTAGCGTTATCGTGCAAAACTCTGATGCTCAGCATCCTGTCGGCTGTTTGTTCAATCTGTATTTAACTCTGCGAAATGCCCTATTAAGAAATCCATACCCTTTAAACCGACTAAGCGGCACGAAGCTTACAGAAATGTTCAGTAATCACGGATTAGAGCTATCGGCTATTTATCGGTACAACTTGCCCCTTCCAGGCATGGCCAGGGTATTTACTAACGATAGTTTGTATGAGCGTACTAGAAGAGTCTACGGAACTCATACACATAATGACCGCTCCTGGTTAGGCAGTGAGTGTATCTATCACTTTAGAAAACCCGACACAATCGGTGGATAATCCTCTCAGTAACTCCACGGTGGCTGTCGCCCAGTGGTGTCTGGAACAGCGAGGGCTCTTGGCACGTCTCTTTGCCCCACGTCGCTTCCTGTGTCCCTGCGACTCGCTCTACCGCTGGCTGCTCCCCCGCTTAAGCCCCGAGCATCTCGAATGGGCTCTCGCTGATTGGATACGGGCCTCGTTGGTGGCCACGGATGATGACCCCTTCACCTTGGATGGCAAGACCGTGCGTGGGGCCAGTGCCGTAAAAGAGACGCACTTAGCAATCATTCACTGACCCTATCCTGCCCCATATCCTGTCTTGACTCCAGATGATACAATAGCTCAGAAAAATACCAAATTCTTCTTGTACGGGGATAACATCTTCATGGATTTCGCTACATTACCGAAAATAGAACTGCATCTACACCTCGATTGTTCATTGAGCCACGCGGCGGTTTCTCGTATAGACCCCTCTGTCACGCTGCAAGAGTACCAGCAGGAATTTAACGGGCCAACCAGTAGATTTACGAACCTGGAAGAATTCTTCAAGCGCGCACCCAAAGGCACGGCTCTGATGCAGACAGAAGGGCAGATACGCCTTGTCACCTTCGATGTCTTTGAACAACTACGGCAGGACAACATCCTCTATGCAGAGATACTGCTCGTGCCATTTACGCATACTAGCCAGGGACTCTCCGCGGAGCATGTAGTAGAAATCCTCAATGACGCGGTTGCAAGGGCTAGTTCAGAAACGGGGATTGAAGCGCGTATTATCCTCAGCACCTTACGTCATTATTCGGCGCAGCAAAGCTTTGCAACGGTGAACCTGGTGGAACGTTTCAAGGGAACCAATGTTGCAGGCATCGACCTGGGGGCCTACGAAGCGGGATTCCCCATTTACGCGCATATTCCCGCCTTCCAATACGCGGCGCAGCGAGGGATTCCCCGCACTGTGCATGCCGGCGAGGCGCGGGGAGCAGAGAGCGTGTGGGAGACGCTGAAACACCTGCGCCCATCGCGTGTTGGACATGGTGTGCGCAGCATTGAGGACCCTGCTCTGGTCGAACACCTGCGCAAAGAACACATCCACCTCGAAATATGCCCTACTTCCAATGTGCAAATCAATCTCTATGATAGCTACGCGCACCATCCTATCAACACCTTCTACGAATCCGGCGTCTCGTTAGGCGTGAATACGGATACACGCATGATCGCAAACGTCACATTGACCCAGGAATATGAGAAGCTGCACGTGGCGTTTGGCTGGGACAAACGCCACTTCCTCCAGTGCAATCTGAATGCTATTGAGGCTGCTTTTCTGCCTGAGGATGTCAAACGGCGCTTAGAGAAGCAAGTACGCGCGGGTTATGGGGCGTAGGGT
>CATPCK010000631.1 GCA_955652655.1 uncultured Ktedonobacteraceae bacterium
TACCCATACAGTAGGGGTTCCTTTTCCCCAAGCGTTCGCAGCACCGAAATGCTGCCTGTTTCCGAGTGCCCCTCGGTACAGTATGAGGCTTGCCCGTCTTACCAGAGACCTGGTGAGAAGCAATCAGACCGTGAGGTGTGATGAATGCGCGTCTCCCCAAACATGGAGAGCATGTTCGCGCTGCTCTCTCGCTCCGTGCGAATGTACCTTCTGTTCTGCTTCTATTCTCTCATCGGTGTCTAGACTTTTCTTGAATAATCAATCGTTGAGGAGTTCGCTGGCTGCGGCCAGCAGGCTTTTCATCCCCCGCATGAATGACGGGGGCTTTCAAGCCCGATTTGTGTAAAACGTGCCCAAAAACCAGAAAACGAACCAGGTACCTTATCAGTACTACAAACACCACCACAGCTCCCTGTGAGTGAAGGACAACAACGACAGATGGCACAAACAGACGAAATTCGCCAGGTGCAAGAGGCCGCTCGCTCTATCCGCCAGAACACTGGCCGTGTGATCGTCGGTAAAGAAGGAGTTATAGACCTGCTCATGGTCGCCCTCCTCTGCGAGGGACACGTCCTATTTGAAGATGTGCCGGGTATCGGCAAAACAACCATGGCCAAAGCCCTCGCGAAATCTCTTGGCTGCTCCTTTCAGCGCATTCAGTTTACCCCAGACCTCCTCCCCTCGGATATCACTGGTATCACCTTCTACAATCAAAAAAAGGGTGAATTTGAATTCAGGCCGGGGCCACTAATCACACAGGTCGTGCTCGCCGACGAAATTAACCGCGCCACACCCCGCACACAATCGGCTCTCCTGGAAGCAATGGATGAGCGACAGATAAGCGTCGAGCGCGAAACCATGATGTTGCCGCGCCCTTTCATCGTCATCGCCACGCAAAATCCGGTGGAGTTGGAGGGTACATTCCCATTGCCCGAAGCGCAACTCGACCGCTTTCTCATGCGTGTACACCTCGACTATCCCAGTCAATCGGAGGAACGCCTCATCTTGCAGCGTTTCAAAGAAGAACAGCCCCTGCAAGATTTGTCCCCGGTTATAAGCGCGGAACGACTACAAAGTCTGCAGAAACTCATTCGCCGCGTACGCGTTGATCCAAGCGTTGAGAGTTATACCGTTGAACTGGTACGCGCCACCCGCAACCATAGCGCCGTCGAATTGGGCGTCAGCCCTCGTGGCACCCTCGCACTCTACCGCGCAGCCCAGGCATATGCCGCCATTTCTGGACGCAATTACACCATCCCCGATGATGTCAAACATATGGCGCCTGCCGTTCTCTCACATCGTATGATCGCGACCAGCCAGGCCCGCCTGCATGGACGTGTCATGGAACAAATCGTAGAAGATGTCCTGCATACAGTTCCTGTGCCGGTGGAGTCATGAATAGGCGATTATATTACATCGGCCTGGCGATCCTCATTGCCAGTATCCCTTTCCACCAACCCTTGCTGGTCGTGATTGGACTACTGGTACTGGTCATCATCGGCACAACAGATATCTGGGCAACCTTCTGCCTGCGTCAACTGCGCTATCAACGGCAGTTCAGCGAGCAGCGCGTGCTATTTGGTGAGCAAGTCACGCTTTCACTCTCAGTCGAGAACGCCAAACTCTTGCCGCTGCCCTGGTTAGAAATCGAGGACACAGTCCCGCGCGCCCTCCCCATGACGGGCCAGCAGGCGCGAGTCAGTATCATCGGCGATACCGCCGTGTTGGAGAATCTCTTCAGTACACGCTGGTACGAGCGAGTCACCCGCCTCTACACCTTGAGTTGTAATGCGCGCGGCGTCCATAAATTTGGCCCAACCATCGTGCGCAGTGGTGATGTCTTTGGTTTCATCAGCAATGAAGAAACCCTGCCCAACTGGCAATACCTGCTCGTCTATCCATTGGTCGTCCCATTAACCCGCTTCAGCCTACCAGCCCGCCATCCCTTTGGTGATCGGCGTGCTCCACGACGCTTGCTGGAAGACCCATCCCGCGTGATCGGCCTGCGCGATTACACCTACGGCGACAGCCTGCGCCGTGTCCACTGGAAAGCCACTGCGCGCGCAATGAAGTTACAAAGCAAGATCTATGAGCCTACCACGACCTATACCATGATCCTCTTTCTCAACGTCAGTGCCCAATTTGACACCATGCATGGTCTCCAGCTAGAACTACGGGAACTGGCAATTTGCGCCGCCGCCTCTGTCTCCGACTGGGCACTCAACGAAGGCTATGCCGTGGGTCTCTATGCGAATACCCTCATGTTCATGCCGGAGGAGGAAGTACATGCCCCATCAGCGCCTGAAGGTCAGGGAGAGCAGAAGTTAGACGCGACCGTTGCCGCACAATTGAAACGCCGCCGTATACACCTGCCCCCCGCTACCAGCGAAGAGCAGCGCAGGCGTATTATGGATATACTGGCCCGTATCCAACCCTACTTCGGTAGCAGCCTCGTAGATGTCATTCAGTCTGAGCGCTCGCGCCTTCCCGCCGGAGCCACCATTGTTGTCATCACCAGCTCGGTAACAGATCATTTGTTAGACGCCCTGGCACATCTAAAGCAATCAGGTCACTCGGTAACCATTCTCTTTGTCGGTGATACCCCTTCACCAACACGTTTAGCAGGTCTTACCATCTACTATATTGGCGGTACAGAAGCCTGGAGACAGCTGGAATCGACCTATAGCACTACTGACGGTAAAGAAGCGCGGCAAGAAAATGCCGCTATCGGTCTCCGGCTGTAGAGCCGGAGCGTCTTCTGGTTTACATAAACAAATGGCATGTGATATACTCAGTTCAACCAGGAGGAGCGAATGGACGATCTGAGTGTCTTTACCGGGAATGCCAACCGCCCATTAGCGGCATCGATCTGCAAACATCTGCGCATCCCACTAGGTGACGCAGATGTTTTTCAATTCAGCAACGAAAATATCTTCGTGAAGATCAATGACAATGTGCGTGGCCGTGACGTTTTTGTCATTCAGCCTTTCAGCGCCCCGGTCAATCGCTCGATCATGGAACTGCTGATCATGATCGA
>CATPCK010000632.1 GCA_955652655.1 uncultured Ktedonobacteraceae bacterium
CATGAGGATAGGCCTCTGCTCCTTCTCAGGTCAAGGGTCGTCCGAAGGGAGCAGAAAAGTTGCTGGCAGCAGGATATTATCTTCGCGAGGAGTGCCGGGTGACGGATTGCTTGCGTCTGAGTTGTGCCTGCGTTTGGCCTCAGCCTTCAGACCGTACTGGGAGTGGCAGGGCTATCTACCTGAAGCGCGTAACTGGTTAGGAGCGGCCCTGGAGGTGCCGTTTGAGCAAGGAGCCGGGGAAACTGTGCTTGCCGCACGGGCCAAAGCATTGAGCGAGGCCTCTCGCCTGGCGTGTTTGGAAAATGACCAACCCCGGGCGGTAGCACTGGCTGAAGAAAGTATCGCGCTCTGGCAGCAACTGGATGATCCGATCGGGTTAGCGGGTGCGCTGCTTCACCGTGCCTGGGCTGCTTATGCGATGAGCGAGTATGAAATTGCAAAGCGCGCATGCCTGGAGGGCTTGCAGCACATCTCTACGACGGACGATACCTGGTTACGTGCTCAATTGCTCTTTTATATAGGTACTGCGGAGGGGTTTACAGACGACTATGAGCAGATGCGGTCTTTTTATTCACAAAGCAAGGAAATATTTGAGCAGTTGGGTGATAGTAGCGCTGTTGCCGATGTATTGAAAGATCAGGGTGCCATGTCAATCAAGGAAGGCAGATACGCGGAGTCCATTGACCTTCTACTCAAGAGTGTTCAGTTGTGCTACAAACTGAACCACAAACAATACATTACGACAAATATATGTTGGTTAAGCACAGCATTTGGCATGAGAGGGGAGCCGGATCCAGCGCAGGCGAGCATCCTTTCGGCGCAATTGAAAGGCGCTGGTGAAGGCTTGATGAATACTATTGGTTTGACTTCCTGGTCAGATACCAATCCAATGATTCAGATGGTACACCAGTATATTCGTTCCCTGGTGGATGAGCAGAGCTGGGAGGCAGCATATGCAGCGGGACGGACCCTCACTGTAGAGCAAGCGATTGACCTGGCCCGTCGACAACAAGAGAGTTTGTGTTGAATCTGACGTTTCAAAAGCCGAGTGAAAGAAGACTCTGTTGACGAGGGCGATCCCTTGTGGTCGCCCTCTGGTGGCTGCTTTCGTACCTTTTGGCTTTTGCAATGCCCTGCAGTGGTGTCTCCCTCAAAGTTCCGCATTTTTGAATTTGTGCCACAGTCGCTCGGCAAGGCGCTGTCCATCCCGCTCCAGCCCGTAGCGTGCGACATAGCGGCAGATGTTCTCGATATCGCGGGCGAGGAGGGCAAACGCGTTGGGATTGAAACGCGGGTCGACGGCCTGGGGGAGGTCAATGATACTCAGCCGGCCTTGCCAGTAAAGGACATTGTAGGCCGAGAGATCGGCGTGTATGTAGTTGTGGGCCAGCCAGAGTTCAATGTTGCGTACCAGTCGCTCGAAGACGGGGCGCACCTCATCCTTTGACAGTTCCACATTCTGGAGGGCCGGAGCAGCTTGCTGATGATTGCCCAGGTACTCCATGAGGATGGCACGCTCGGTCCTGGCAATGGGCCGGGGAATATCCGCTCCCACATTATAGAGGGCCTTCAACGCCTCAAACTCGTAATTCACCCACATGGCGAACTGCACCTCGCGTCCGAAACGGGATTTGTTCTGGACGGCGCGGCGCACATGTCCCTCGAGGATCACGCGCCCCTCCTGGTAGACGGCGTCGTTCTTGAAACCGCGCTTGTTGCGCGAGCGGTAGACCTTGGCGGCGAGCAGTTCCACTCCAGTCGATGGATGCGCCTGGCAGCAATACACCGTTGCCTCTTTCCCACTCTTGACGGTATATAGTACCTCGGTAATCAGCCCCTCGGTGTAGAAAAAATCAAGAGCCGCCTGCACAGGGTCCTGTGCTGCCAGAAGCTCCTGCTCTTCCAGTTCGTCTTGTTCTCTAAAAAGCTTACGCTTTGACATGCTGAATCTATGCTCCTTGTAGTTGCCTGCAATAGGTTACTCATGATAGAAAATGCGTGATGAACCGGCATAAGGCACCATTCCTTTCTCACTGCTGACAGTGTTTTCCAACCATAGAAAAAGGGCCGCAAGCATCACGCTCGCGGCCCTCTCTGCCATAATGAAAAAGGGTCGTCCAGTCCAGGACGACCCATCATATGCGGCTTTAATCTATGGTTATGCTGTTCTAAAACCGCTAGAGGTACATTCGACCCTGTCGGAGACGTGATGCTGCTGTAAAAGCTGTTACGTTGCGCATTGCACGCTCCTTTCGCTGCTCCCGGGAACGGATGATGCTCCGGGACGGGCCAGAACTGTAATATGTAATGAGTATATCTGAGCTGGTATGATCTTGTCAATGAAACAGATGTTTGTCCAAAGCACTGAGGTGAGACATGAATACATCCAGCGTAATTCCAGTAGAGATAGCTCCAGGCGTTCACCAATCTAAAACTAGCGCGGTTCCTCCGGCAGTTCATACCAGCGCACACGCTCACCAACCATTGCGCGTGCTTTCCAACTGAGTGATTTCGGCTGCTTCTCCATGAGGGTGATCAGTTTATCGATGCGTTCTGCCACGTAGGGCGGGAAATTGCGCTCGATAGCAAACGCTTTCATCTTCTTCAAATTTGTATCAAGCGTCTTATACAATCCCCAGTCGTTGGCGATGAGGCTGGAGATATAGGTAGAGTGAATGCCCTTTTCAGAGTCCTCCACATCGAAGTCGATGAACAGCGCCATGACATCAAGCATATCTTTTTCGTTGATTTCGACAATCTGCAACTTTGTCAGCATGAGATCGGCCAGCGATAACGTGCGTTCATCAAGATGCAGCCGGGAGCGAAAATCGATGTTATGGCACATCTGCATACGATCCACAAAAATATCAACCTGTCGCCCGTGTTGCTCATCCCAGAAGAGAAGCCTCTGATGCCCATGCAGGGCATTAAAGGATTTGCTGCCAACATATCCCAATTTTGTAAAGAGCGTCTTCGTTTTTGCGGTATGTTTTGCAAGAGTGACAAAATCTAGATCTTTATAGGATCGTTTCAGCTGCTCTTGCGTTTTCGCGCTGGGAGATTGCAAGTAGATAGCCAACCCACCCACTAAACGCAAGGAGATATTCTCAGCCTGCGCGGCCTCAAGAATACGCACGGCCTCATCGGTAATCTCAGCAATTGGACCGGCAGTGTCATTCATTATACTTAATGTGTCCGCGATATATATCAGACTTCCCCTGTCCCTTATATCTTGACCATGGGAAAAAATCTCGCGACTCCTTTCCGGTTGCCATGATTGTAACATTTTTGTGGTTTAATGTGACAGGACAGACGTATCAAGTTGTGCGCCACAAGCAGGGCACCACCTGGCATCTGGCAGTGTAGTGGCATAACATTCTGGACAAATGCGAGGTCGTTCCGTCACTCTTTCCCCGCAATAGGCACAATACTCTGCGCCCAATTGCAATGGCTGATGACACCTGTGACAGTTTCCCTCGGTTCGCGGAATCATGCCAAGTTCGGCTTCTTGCTCGGCTATCTTGCGTTGACGCCTTAACGGTTCTAACTGCTTATAGCGGCGGTACGTCTGGTACGCTTGCACTAAGTAGATACCGAGAACGAATACGTTCAACACTACAAAAAGGCAACCGACAATAAGCCTTTGCTTGCCTGTCATAGACTTCCATTTCAGAAATCCATTCATGGTGAGAAAACCACGCCAGTCGACTCCCGTAATAGTAGCAATTACCAGCAGGTAGATCATGAAGCCCATGATGGCTAACGGGCCGCTTGCCCAGCCAAGGCTGCTCTGAAAGACATAGACACCAGAGATCAGAAGCGTCGAGGCTACAGAAGCAATAGCAAGAGTTGCAAGCAGTTTCCCGGTGTAGAGGTGACGCTGAGACATTGTTTGTGACTGCTGCTGAAATTGTAATGTGTTCATTTATTCACACCCCCTTTCGCCGACTAGCGGGAAGTGTTACAGGCTATAATGTAATGTTTACGTGAAATGTTACACCAACAACAGCTAGATCCTTACCACCCTCTACTATTAATAACGTAATTCAAGCCTCATTCTCAAAATTTCAAAATTTATGATTGCGTATAAATTTCGCGGGAAAACTCATGTATTCATCATAGTATTGCTTGACCGTTTCCATTCCCGTACTCGCCTTGCCACAGTCTACCCATCTCTGCGCTTGTCGCCAGCAGTTCATTGAGCGTCCCTTCGGCATCGATCCTACCATCCTTGAGGACGACGATATGGTCGGCACGTTGCAAAGCGGTCCGCCGATGGGTGACCACTAGGCAGGTTACGTGTTTTCGCTCGAAAACGCGTTCCCATAAGGTGCGTTCGGTCTCTACATCCAGTGCGCTCGACAGGTCATCGAAGACCAGCAATGCGGGATCGCGCACAAACATGCGGGCGGCAGCTGTACGTTGTGCCTGGCCGCCGGAGAGGCGAATACCCCTTGGGCCGATAACGGTATCCAATCCATGGGGCATGGCAGATACGTCCTGCTCCATAACGGCTGAGTAGATCGCCCCCGGCAAATCCGCCTTATATTCAGGGATTCCCATCAGGATATTGTTACGCATCGTATCGCTAAACAGGCGCGGGACCTGGGCCGTATATGCGCTAAATGGCGGTTTGAAAAAGGTGGCAAGATCTTTGATCCACTCTCCGTTCCAATAGACCTCCCCGGCCTCTTTCGGAAGCAGTCCAAGCAGGGTGCGTATGAGCGTCGTCTTGCCTGCCCCAATGCGTCCCGTAATGACGGTAAAAGAGCCACGTTTGAGGTACAGCTGAATGTCGGTAATGCCGTTATCCGTGCCGGGGTAGTGGTATGTTAGCCCCTTAACTTCTAGCGCATCAAGTCGCTGGTCGGACGTTTTTGACCTGTAGGCCAGTTCAGGTAACCCTCCCCGTTCATACACCGGTGCATGCTTCACCAGCACTTGTGGAGGCTCATCAGGAATCAGCTCGACCATACGCTGGATCGACACCTCTTGTTGCTTGTAGTCGCCTATAAATTTGCCCCACTCCGATGGCAGGCGGGTGGTAAACCAGAGGTAGTAGACGAACAGTGCGAAATCACCAACTGTAAAGGTTTTCGCCGCCATCGCCTGTGCGGCAAGCAAGAGCGTGATGCCAATGCCGAACGTGACGGCATTGTCGTTGATCGATTCGAGCAGTTCGCCGAACAGGCGGTCACGGAGCATTGTTTTGCGTCGCGCGTCGTTGAGGGAACGAAAATGACCGATGACATCTCTTTCAGCGTTGGCGATTTTCACTGCTTGTACCGCGCCGAAGAGTTCGCCCAGGAAGCCGACTACTTTGCCGGTTGCCATACGACTGGCGTGGTGATAGCGTAAGATGCGCCCCCATGCTATACGTGAGGCGATGATTGCCCCCGCCAGGGGGAGAAAGATGACCAGCGTAATCGTCAGATTGATGCGTGCCATGATGATGATGGCAACCAGCGATGAAATTGTTTGCCCGGCCATATCCGGTATCCATAAGGGGAAGTCAGAGGTTTCGGATACGTCATCGTCGAAACGGTTGATTGCATCACCTGTAGACACCGGTAATGTCATTGCACCAGGTCGACGAAGGATACTGGCAAAGAGATTGAAGCGCAACAACGCGCCAACTGTGTAGCGGAAGGTAATATCACCCCATATCTCCCCAAACGACGTTGCTTGCCGCACCAGCTCAACCGAGATGTACAGCGCGATCAATCCCCACAAGCTAACAGCGGCGGGGGCCGCGCCCGTGATCGTATCGAAGACGCTTTTCTCGATCAATCCCGGTACCACCTGTATGATGAAAAATGACATGTGAAAGAAGCTGAAAAGAGCGTATGGCCAGGGGCGGTATTTGATGATCTGCCAGTTAAAAGGCCAGGTTTTGAGTGTACGCCCTTGCGCTTGTGATGTACTCATGACGCTAATACCTCCTCCAGTCCTGCCTGGAGCAGCCTGTGAAAGCGCGAGTTGGGCTCGTTCGCCAGTTTTGCGCGTGGACCGTACTCGACGATGCGTCCATCCTCCAGGATCATGATCTCATCTGCCCGTTGCACCGTCTGCAGGCGGTGGGCGATGACGATACCTGTGCGCTCCTGCAATAGCCGATCCACGGCATGTTCTAACAGATTTTCCGTAGCAGGGTCCAGGCGGGATGAGGCTTCATCCAGGATCACCAGCCCTGGATTCTTCAAGAAGACGCGCGTGAAGGCCAGCAATTGTGCCTCTCCGGCAGAAAATCCCTGTCCACCGCTCGCCAGATGCGTGTTCAAGCCATCCGGCAGTGATTGAACCTGTTGCCATAGCCCTAGCTCTTTGAGGACCTGCTCGATCTGTTCGTCGCTGATACGTTTGCTGAAGAAGGTGAGGTTATCGCGCAAGCTGGCCTGGAATAACTGCACATCTTGCGTGACCATGCCTACATGTTCTCGCAGGTCCTCCAGGGCAACATCGCGGATATCGACGCCATTCAGGCAGATGGCTCCGGCCGTAGGATCATAGAGACGGAAGAGCAGCCTAGCGAGCGTCGTTTTCCCGCTGCCTGTACGTCCAAGCAGCCCCAGGACTTTGCCTGGCTGTAGCTGAAAGGATACGTTTTGCAGCGCGTTTTCCTGCTTGTCATAACTGAATGAGACATCGCGAAATTCGACCGCTAGACTTCTCGCTGGCAGCGAAGCTTGTGCCCTGTCCTGGACCTGCGGTTGAATGCGGAACAGTTCTTCCACGCGCTCAATGCTGGCAGAAGCCTTTTGAAGATCCTGGACCTGCTCCCGGATGTTTTCCAACGGCGCGGAGAGCATGCCGATGTAGTACACGAGCACGTAAGCTGTACCAATGGTGATCTGCTTCTGGCTATACAGGTACGCGCCGAGTGCCAGCCCAGCAGAATAGCCGATGACGTACAGGAAGTTGGTGCTGAAGAACGTCAGGTGACTGACGAGGCTGGCGAGGCGGGTTGTTTCAAGCATGCGGCGCATCAGTGAGAACAGGCGGTGCGTAACGTATGGCTCGGCCCCTGCCGCACGAATATCCTCCGTTCCTGAAATGTGCTCCTCCAGGAAACTGTAGAATTCAGCATCTGCCTGGCGTTCTCTGGCCCAGCGGGTGACAGCGATATTTTGTATGAAGCCCAGGACAGTGAATGTCAAGATGCTGTAGACTGTGAAACCTGCGCCGACTCGCCAGTCTTCGCGGAACAGCAGCAGGAGGATACCAAGAATCAGGAGAGCGTTGCCTACCACTTTGATGACGAATTGAGAAAAAAAGCTGGCCAGCGCTGTCACGTCGTTATCGATGCGCTCGATCAGCTCGCCTGGCGTATGCTTTTTGTGGAACGACATATCCAGTTGTAGGCAGTGCAATGTCAGGTCTGCTCGTAGTGCATTGGTGGCGGTCCAGCCTGTATTTTCGGCTGCATAGGTAGAAGAGAAGGCAACAACTCTTTGCAACAGCGCGAGAGCAATGAATAGTCCGGCAGCGATCAGGAGCACCTTGAGTGGACCACCGGCCTGCGTTGTATCAATGAAGTAGCGAATCACTTGTGGGTCGATCAGCTGCAGCCCGATACTACAGAATAGTAGTGCTGACAGTAGGACAACCCGCAACCATTGAGGCTTGAGGTAGGTGACCAGCAAGCGCCAATGTCGTTCAAACTGAACGCTCATATATTTATGCCCTTTGCATTACACAATGCTTCTTTTCGTCATAGATGGGAGAAGTATAAAGTTTTAATGCTCACAGTATATGTGGGGCAAGGCTGTAGCGCATCGTTAGAAGTACGTGATGTCATGACGGTAACCACTTCCTTCTCCCGTCCAATGAAAGGAGTAGGCTGCATGGGGAGATTGTTGGGACGGCTTTCAAGGGTCTTGAGATAGACATGCTCACCCAGGTAGACCTCGGCAAACCCTCCTTGTCCCAATAGACGAATCAAGTGATGATTGCCAGGCTGTTGATCAACGCGGTCAGCCAAAGCACCCTCCTTGAAACGGCACTATCCATAATGTTGTGAACACGGCGTCTGCCCATGATCGCTGTTGGGTTCTCTCATCCATTCTATCACGCTCTCGCCCCTATCCGTCAGTAAATTAACAGGGAGGCTTTTAAAACTCGTGTAAATATCGTATGATTAGGTGTATGAGAAGGATATAAGCGAAAAAATGGAAAGAGGATTGCATGAAACGCTTCTCAAAGCTCTTGTCCATCGGGGGGATCTGTCTCATTCTTCATCTGGTGATCTCGACTCAAGCTCATGCTGCCACGCCTCTCTTGCAACAAACGTCCTCGTACAGTGTGCTTGGCCCTCCAACAGTAAGTGTTCCACTCATCAACCAGGTGTTAGCATCCTATCACTCACCAGCCGCCGGCAAAGGGCAGGCCCTTTTCGACGATGGCGTGAAGTACGGCGTTGATCCGGTTTTCGCGCTGGCGTTTTTCATGCATGAAAGTTCTTTTGGCACGACCGGCGTCGCGCAGTTCACCCTTTCGCTGGGCAATTTGCGCTGCATCTCAGCATATTCTTGCTATAATGGCTATTCGTCGTTTCCAACGTGGGAAGCAGGTTTCGATGCCTGGTACTCGCTCATCCGTGATGTCTACGTCGACGCGTGGCACCTCTCGACTGTTGAGCAGATTATCCCGACCTATGCTCCAGCTAGCGACCATAACGACGTTGCTGGCTATATCAGTGCTGTGGAGAGTGCCGTAGATTCCTGGAGAACCGGGCAAATTGCGGAGTTTGGGTCGGTGCATCAAGTACCCACTATCTCTTCGACTCCACCGGTCGTAGCGTCTACTGCCACTGCCGTAGGGCCTACTGCTAAAACGACCAGAACTCCCTATGCTGCTGATCAATACAGCATCCTGGGCAAACCTAGCGTTGATGGAGCGTTCATCAATCAGATCCTCGCCCAATATCACTCTCCTGCCGCGGGCAAGGGGCCATTGTTTTTCGCGGAGGGTGTGAAGTACGGCATTGACCCCATCTACCCGCTGGCATTTTTCATGCTCGATAGCATCTTCGGCACCGAAGGATTGTCGCGGGTCACTCACTCCCTGGGCCCGCTACCCACGCCTACAACGGTGACGTGTCACTGTCAGGACTTTCACGGCTACCGGCGCTACGCCACCTGGGATGAGAGTATTGCCGATTGGTTCCAATACATACATGATGGCTATGTCAAGCAAATGGGCCTGACCACCGTCAGCCAGATTGTCTCCGTCTATTTGAGAACGAACGATACCTCCGCCATTCGTTTCACCATTAAGGAGATAGAACATCGTGTTGATCTCTGGCACAATGCGCAGGCTCAGACTCCATCGACGTAATTCGCTAAAGTGGGTCAACCTCGTAGATGTATCACTCCTCCGCCATGCCGTACGTATACGGAGCGTGATAGATCAGATCTCCAGATGGATCTGCCTACCCACGCAGCGTACCGCTTAACGCTCGGTCCATGTTGTAACAGGCACTGATGAGCGAGAGATGGGTAAACGCCTGGGGGAAGTTTCCCAGCGCCTCACCGGTCGCCCCGATCTCCTCAGCATACAAGCCAACGTGGTTCGCGTAGGTCAGCATCTTCTCCAGGACCAGGCGCCCCTCCTCCAGACGACCAGCACGGGCCAGGGCCTCAACCAGCCAGAAACTACAGATGCAAAAGGTGCCTTCCTGGCCCCCAAAACCATCATCTGCGGCCAACTCAGGGTTGTAGCGATAGACATGCGAGTCGCTGGTCAACTCCTTCTGTATTCGCTCAATCGTGCTCAATATACGCGGATCAGTTGGACCAGTAAAGCGGGTGAGCACCATCAACAGCGCACTGGCGTCGATCGCATCACTCCCATGGCACTGGACAAAACTGCCCACCTTCTCATTCCAACCCTGTTCCATGACTTTCTCGTAAATCAGTGCGCTGGTGTTTTCCCATGCAGCACGCGGAGCAGGCAGTCCGCGATGCCGTGCGATCCGTAAGGCCCGGTCAAAGGCCACCCAGCTCATGACACGCGAGTGGAGAAAGTGCTGTTGTCCTCCACGGACTTCCCAGATGCCCTCATCAGTGTCCTGCCAGTGCTGGCTCAGCCAATCGAGGAGACGGCGCAAGTTCCACCAGAGGTCATAGGAAATGTTTTTGTGGCGATCAAAGAGGTAGATCGAATCCATCAACTCCCCGTAGACGTCAAGCTGTTGCTGCTTGTAAGCACCGTTGCCGATGCGCACCGGCCCGCTCTTGCGGTAGCCCTCCAGGTGATCGAGGGTGATTTCGGTCAGATTATGTCCCCCATCAATGGTGAACATGGGCTGAAGCGACCCATCGGTCTGTAACTCGTGGCAACGAGCCTCAAGCCAGCACATGAATGCCTCGGCCTCCTCCATGAAACCGAGGATGAGTAAGCTGTAGATGGTGAAGGCGGCATCACGCAGCCAGGTATAGCGGTAATCCCAATTGCGCGCGCCGCCGATAGTTTCTGGTAGGCTCGTGGTTGGGGCAGCAACGATCGCCCCAGTCGGCGCATAGGTCAGCAGTTTTAAGACCAGGGCTGAACGATGCACCATCTCGCGCCAGCGTCCCTGATAACGGCAATGGGAGAGCCAGTTTTGCCAGTAGCGTTTCGTTTCAAGAAATTGGACTTCGTAGTAACGGGCTGAGTGATGATGAGGTCGAACATCCTGATTGTGTGCACTTTCGAGCTGGAAGTGCGCTGATTGCCCCTGATGCAGGGTAAACGTGCCACGCACGCCTCCTTTGCCATCCTCCTCGAGAGGAACCGAGGAAGTCAAGGCCAGGCACAGGGTGTCGCTAATAAAGACCGCGCCCTCCTCCGACAGGTGCGGCACATGTGTGTCTCGCGCATAGTTAAAGGCGGGACGACAGACCATCTCAAAGGACAATGAGCCGCGCACCACCTGGACGGAACGCACGAGGTGATGCTGGTGGATGGCGCTCCCTGCCTGCTTGATGGGCATAAAATCGATGATTTCCCCCACCCCATCCACGGTGAGAAAGCGCGTGATGAGGATATTGGTATCCGGGTGATAGAGTTGTTTGCGTTCCATCCCAGGCGTTTCGGGAGGAGCGATGCGGAAGAAGCCCCCTTTTTCGGCATCGAGGAGTGCCCCGAAGACGCTGGGAGCGTCAAAACGTGGGATGCAGCACCAATCAATCGAGCCGTTCTTGCCCACTAACGCAACCGTATGCAGATTCCCAATCACCGCATAGTCCTCAATGGGCAAATACGTTTTCGAGAGGCGGCTCCTGGAATGAGAGGAAGAAGCGTGTGTTTGTTCTTGTAGCATGTGTTTTTCCCTCAGAATTACCAATGCTGCCTTCACGTATGTCGATGAGTTACACTTTGGATGAGTTTTTGAGGAGGAATGATGTTGGAACCGTTCATGCGTGCGCCCCGCACACGGAAAAGAACTCGGCCCGCAGCGCCGCATTGTTCTCATACTCACCTCGCCAGAACGTCGTACGAGTCAGGGGCGCGATCTCGCGGACTCCCCGCATCTGAGTGCAAAGGTGATGGGCTTCGAGATCCAAAGCATGAACATCCTGTTCATCAAGGTCTACATCAAAAGACATCAGTATTGTTCTCCTCTTTTGCTGTTGCACCATGGTTTCCTGCTCATAAACTGGAGAGGGCAACCACAAGGCTCTTTAGAGTATTACTTCC
>CATPCK010000633.1 GCA_955652655.1 uncultured Ktedonobacteraceae bacterium
CATGCATATCGATGGAGTAGAACGGCGCGGAGCAGGGTGGCCTGATTGGCAGATTACGACCCGCATTGATACCTGGGCCTATTGGCGCACAGTCTGGAAGGCAGTGCGCTGTCACCAGACACAGCTACCAGCGTACCATCTCCTTGAAGGCTTGCCAGAAGAGCAACACAAAGCACTCTGGAGGTGTCAAACGTTTTATCGCGCCTTCAGTCTCGTCAATGGCGGACGTACGGTTGAGCGCGATTTGTTTGAGGGACTGAGGTTTTAGCACAGCGAAGGAGTTACTATTACCATGGAGAAGTCACAGGCACTGAGGTATCGCATTGCGCCGCTCGAAATGACGCCCAGTGAGTTCCGCAAAGCGGGCTATCGCTTGATAGATCAGGTTGCTGAACTGCTTTGTACGCTCCCAGAGCGGCCTGTCGCTCCAAACGAATCGCCCGCGACACTACGTGCCTTGCTTGGCTCTCATTCACTGCCTGAGCAAGGGCGTGATGCGAGTACCTTACTCGATGAAGCGGCCAACCTGTTGTTTGACCATTCCGTGTTCAATGGGCATCCTCGTTTCATGGGATTTATCACCTCCTCTGCTACTCCCATTGGAGCACTGGGAGAAATGCTCTCAGCAGCGGTGAATCCGAATGTGGGTTCCTCACTGCTCGCTCCGATGGCTACTGAAATCGAAGCACAGGTGGTGCGTTGGATCGCAGAGATGATTGGCTACCCGCCAGACTGCGGCGGGCTCCTCGTGAGCGGCGGAAATATGGCCAATTGTGTCTGCTTGCTGGCCGCTCGCAAGGCGAAAGCCAGTTGGGATGTGCGAACGAGTGGGATGAGTGCTGAGAAAAGCCACCGACTGCGCGTGTATACCTCGAGTGAAACCCACACCTGGGTTCAAAAGGCTACGGACATGTTTGGCCTGGGAACCGATTCGATCCGCTGGATCCCCGCCGATGAAGCGCTTCGGATGGATGCGGTCGCCTTGCGCGAACAGATTCAAGCGGATCGCGAAGCAGGTGATCTGCCGTTCCTGGTCATCGGGACGGCAGGGACCGTCAGCACAGGAGCAGTTGACCCTCTTCCCGAACTGGCGGCTATCTGCCGGGAGTATGGACTCTGGTTCCATGTCGATGGAGCGTATGGAGCCCTGGCTGCCATCCTCCTGGATGACGAAAAGAGTGCGATTCCACCGGACCTGAAGGGCATACGCGAAGCCGACTCCGTGGCCGTGGATCCGCACAAGTGGCTGTATGCGCCGCTCGAAGCCGGATGTGTGTTCGTGCGTACACCTGAATTCCTGCGTGATGCGTTCAGCTATCACCCACCGTACTACCCTTGTGATGAGGACGCCACGGGTTCGCTCAACTACTATGAGTACGGTCCGCAAAACTCACGCGGCTTCCGTGCCTTGAAGATCTGGTTGGCGTTGCGCCAGGCCGGGCGAGAAGGCTATGCGGGCATGATCTCCGACGATATCAAACTCGCGCAGGAACTGTACCGGGTTGTGGAGAGGCAGACCGAACTCCAAGCCTTGACCCAGGACTTGAGCATCACCACGTTTCGGTATGTCCCGCCCGATCTCATGCCTGGCTCGCAAGAGAGTGAGGGGTACTTGAATGTGTTAAATGCCGAGCTACTGACTCGACTGCAGAAGAGTGGTGAGGCCTTCCTCTCCAATGCGGTGGTTAGAGGAGCATTTGTATTACGTGCCTGTATCGTGAATTTCCGCACCTCGCTAGAAGACATTGAAGCTCTCCCTGGTATCGTCATCCGCATCGGCAGAGAGGCAGATGCGGCCATCCGTCCAGGAAAACAGAAAGACCAAGAAAGGAACATTCGATGAACGCAGTTGATATTCTGAAGTTTGGTCAACAAACAGTCCTTCACACCATTGACAGCTTCTTCGCCATTCAAACTTTTGGACATCGTTAGCGTCCAATTTGTACTTTCGGACAAACTTTGAAGCCAAAGGCACGAAATCTCATGCTTTTGGCATCTTCGAATCGAGCGTGAAAGTTGGCTTTTGCGGACAAACTTTGCCTCCAGCCGCGGACAAACTATGGGAAAAGTCACAACCCCTTGCGACTTTCCTCATAGTTTTGCGGCTATGGCAAGGTTACAACTCTCCTATTTAGGAAAAAGACGGATACGAGGGGACGCCACCTAAAAAACGGGCGGAAATTGCCCTCTTTTCGTGCTATATTCAGTAGAAAAAGTCCAATTACTTTTCAAGACGATGAGCTCTATGATTGAGACCGTAGAACATGAGGTAGGAAGATCTCCATGCATCACTTACCGAAGGGGACGGTTACGTTACTCTTCACTGACATCGAGGGGTCCACGCACCTTCTCCAACAGCTAGGTAATCGCTACGCCTCTTCACTCGCAGAGTACCGGCACTTGCTACGCACAATATTCCAACAGTTGAACGGCCATGAGGTTGATACGCAAGGGGATGCGTTCTTCATAGCCTTTGCTCGCGCCACCGATGCTCTATTGGCAGCAGTGGCTGCACAGCGCGCACTGGTTACTCACTCGTGGCCAGAAGGCATGGGAGTGCGTGCGCGCATGGGGTTGCACACAGGTGAGCCAACCCTGGTTGCTGAAGGTTACGTGGGAATGGACGTACACCACGCCGCACGCATAATGAACGCCGGGCATGGTGGACAGGTGCTCATTTCCCAAGCAACGCGCGAACTTGTAGAAGATCGCCTGCCGCATGGAGTGAGCTTACGCGACATGGGTGAGCATCGCCTCAAGGATCTACAACGCCCAAGTCATCTCTTCCAACTGATCATCGAGGGCTTGCCTGCTGATTTCCCGCCTCTTAGAACCCTCGATGCTAACCCTAACAACCTCCCATTCCAGCCCACCTCTCTTATCGGGCGTGAGAAGGAAGTAGCCGTTATCGCACAGCTTTTACGCCGCGAAGATGTTCGTCTAGTAACCTTGACGGGCCCTGGAGGCACGGGCAAAACCCGATTGGCCTTGCAGGTTGCGGCAGAACTGAGTGACCTATTTACGGATGGAATTTATTTCGTGGACCTGGCTCCTGTGAACGATCCCGCAGTAATTATGACTACCATCGGCCAGACGCTCGGTCTACGGGAGGAGGGCGGTCAGCCTCTCCTGGAGCGCCTGAAGGATGAACTGCGGCAAAAGCAAATGCTACTGCTGCTGGATAACTTCGAGCAGGTGATAAGCGCAGCTATCCAGGTAGCGGACCTCCTTGCAGCTTGCCCACAACTCAAGTTGATGGTGACGAGTCGAGCGGTGCTGCATATACGAGCCGAGCACGAGTTTGCCGTGCCGCCGCTGTCACTTCCTGATACTAAACAGTTGCCTGACCTTCCAGCACTCTCGCACTACGAAGCGATAGCGCTGTTCATCCAGCGAACGCAGGCAG
>CATPCK010000634.1 GCA_955652655.1 uncultured Ktedonobacteraceae bacterium
CGTGGGTTCGAATCCCACTCTCTCCGCCATCCTGGAGGAGTCTCATAGTGGCCTAGTGAGCACGACTGGAAATCGTGTAAGGTGAATAGCCTTCGTGGGTTCGAATCCCACCTCCTCCGCCAACCCTCTCAACCCGCTTCAAACCTCGATGTGTAGAAACCCACGGCCCGGATGACAGCAAAATGCGCCAGTGAACGCATTTGCTCTCCCTCATGACCAGCCACGAAGCAACTCTCCCCGGCACTGGTTCGGTAGTGTAAACACACTATGCGATCATCCATATCATGTTTCTGGCCGTTTTCGTACCTATGCAAAATAGTGTGTTCTGAGGATGTCATTTCGCCACCAGGCGAGTACACTGGTAGAAATGAGGAACCTTCCACTCCGCACGTGGGCCACATACCATGTTGCATTGCACTCAAGAAAAGTTGAGGGATGATGAATTGTCTTCGTCTTTGAGCCGGCAGGGAACAGCACGAGAGGAAGGTTCCTCGCGTGCCAAATTGTTGAGGTGGTTGATTCTTTTAGCCATTGCCCTGGCCTGGATGGTAATTGTGGGCGTCGTCCTCTGGGGAATGAGCCATATGATCCTGGCTGTTCTCTTGCTTTGCTTCGGCGCACTCATCGCTTATACGATCTTTCCTATTGTGAAGCTGGTGCAACGGATCATGCCGCGTCCTCTCGCCATCCTGGTCGTCTATCTCCTCATCTTAGGTATTTTATGTGGCCTGGCCTATGTGTTTGTCATCCTGGCGATAAATCAGGTCAATTCACTCATCCAGTTTTTCCAGTCGGTCCTTCAATCAACTGAGCAAGGTCAAGAATCATCTCTCCTAGGCTTGCTGAACAAGATAGGTATCACCAAAGAGGAACTGCTCAAGTCCATCCAGCAAGTTATTGTCCAGTTGCAAAGCGTGGTGAGAGATATCGTACCCCTGTTGAACAGTCTTTTTACTGTGTTCATCAATGTGCTTCTAGTCGCAACGCTCAGTATCTATTTTCTCCTCGATGGAGAGAGGGTGAGCCGTTGGCTGCACAAGAAAACGCCATTGGCGTATCGTCAGCGCATCAGCTTTCTGCTCGACACGATGGCAACTGCGGTCGGGGGATATATCCGGGGGATCATCGCCCAAAATGCATTGCTGGGCGCTTTGATAGGAGCCGGGGTTGCTCTTCTTGGTGTTCCCTACGCGTTTCTTCTGGCCATGCTGGCATTTTTCCTGGCGTTCATACCTGTTGTGGGGGGGTATTTTATAGCCGGAGCCTGTATTCTGTTTGCCCTCCCTGAGGGGTGGGTCACGACAACGCTTGTCACGATCTTTATCACGCTGCTCCAGGCAGTGGTGATGGGAGCGATCGTCGGGCCGCGTATCGTGGGAAAAGCCGTTGGACTCCATCCGATCGTCGCTGTATTCGCTATTTTTGCTGGTGCCGAACTCTTCGGGCTGCTAGGCGCCTTTTTTGCGATACCCATTGCCGGTGTCATCCAGACCCTGCTGCTGGCGTTCTGGTCCGGGTGGCAAACACAGCATCCCGAGCAGTTTTTACAGGAAGACATGACCGACGATGCACCTCAAAAACCTGATCGTGTGGAAGAGCAGCAACCTATCTAGCGCAAACACAATACTCAACACACACGTCATTTTTCGCGCCTTTCTTGCAGTATACAAACAGAGCGTGTTCTGAAGGTGAGCAGCAGAATCACTCAATTGGGTGATGTACACTGAACTATTTCACCAGATACTGTGCTCATAACGAGAGCAGGAGGAACAATGAGATGGAAAAACGCACTGCTTCCCGCATCGCGGCGCTTGCCGCCGTTGGAGTCGGAGCGCTCCTGGTAGCGGCTATAGCTTCCAAGACGAGGGAACATTCCTCAATCGATAGCCTGACAGAACACACCGACAACCCAGCAACTGACTATGATTCGGCCATCGCTCGCTTTGCCGAGGTACAGGCCACAGAGGATGACACCATCAATCCGGTCTGTCGCTCAAAGCTTTTGACGCATGGAGCCAGGACAGAGCATGTTATTGTGCTGATTCATGGGATCACCAATTGCCCGGAACAATTCGCAGCATTCGCTCCCCTGTTCTTTGAACGAGGATATACTGTCCTCATTCCACGTATGCCCCGCAATGGCCTGGCCGACCGCATGACGGACGAGCTAAAGAACCTCAAGGCAGAGGAGCTGCGAGATTGTACCAACACAATGGTTGATATCGCGTGTGGACTGGGTGACCACATTACCTTCCTTGGCCTCTCAGTGGGAGGCGTCATGACGGTGTGGGCAGCCCAGCACCGCCCCGAAATTGAGAAGGCGGTCGTCGTCGCTCCATCAATCGGTTTCACGAACCTGGGAGCAGATAGGGTGTCCAGCCTCGCCATCGCGCTCTTTCGCCTCCTGCCAAATATCGGGACCCAGCACTTCTCTCCCTTCTCGGACGGCCCCAAGCACAGCTACCTGGGATTTTCTTCGCGCAGCTTTGGAGAAGTGATGCGCTTCGGGAAATCGATTCTGAAATCCGCGAAGCAGGAAAGACCGGCCGCACAGTCTATCCTCATGGTCACGAACGCAGCGGATACTGCTGTCAATAGCAAGATCAATCGGGAACTGGTGAACTTTTGGCAGGCAAATGGATACGACCGGCTGGAAGAGTACGAATTCAGCGCGGACAAGAAACTGATCCATGATATCATGGATCCACAACAGGTTCAGCAGCAGACGGCCCTGGTCTACCCGATACTTCTGGACTTGATCAACCAGAAGGATGGAGAGCCAGGGAGGGCGCAATGAATTGGGCACTACGTGCGGCCCCTCCAGATGTTCATGATGTTTGAGAGGTTCTGCCATGTATACAATTGACACGTCAACCATCATCCATTTTATCCAGACCCTCTGGGCGCTGGTGACGGGCGCGATGAGGCTGGACCCAGCCGCTTTTGAGGCCATTCAGGCTCCAGGCACCGATCTGTTGGCCGTCACTGTGCTCTTTCTTGCAGGGATATCTGAGGAGCTTGGGCAGAGCGTGGTGCTGCTGGCCAATCGCGTCAAACCTGGCCGATTTGTCATGAGCCTGCTCTTGAATGGTTTGATCTTCATGCTGGGTGTCTTCATTTTGGGAGGTACGACCTGGATCACCGCGAAAGTTCTCTTTCATTCCCAGGTGCCGTTCTTTGGTGTATTGAGGGCGGTCGGCTTGTCCTACGCTCCGCTGCTCTTGAGTTTTCTCGTCCTGCTCCCCTACATGGGTACCTTTCTCAATCGCACCCTCAGTGTTTGGAGTATCCTGGCCCTCCTGGTGGCGCTGATAGCGACAATGAACCTCGTCCTCTGGCAGGCTCTCGTTAGCGCACTTATGGGCTGGCTCCTGGTGCAACTGCTGAAATATACCCTCGGCTGGCCAGTCGTCGCCCTTGAGCGCTGGCTCAGGCGTACCACGGCTGGCGTGTCACTCACAGTGGGGCCTCAAGATCTTGTGAAGACCATCACCGAGCATATTATCGACAATGCTAAAGGAGGGAAATGATGATTCTTCCCCTCATCTTCCAGTTGTTGGGTATTGGCCTCATCCTTGTACTGGCTGTAGGCGTGTTATCTCCCTTTGAGTCAATGGGATGGTGGGCGGGCTGGTCTGAAGAAAGCAAGCCCGAGTTGCCACAGGTCGAGCCACTACAGGATATACCGGCAACGACCAGACCTGAAATCAGCCATTATGTTGTCTATCTCTCGGGCATTGGCGCAATCGCTGGGGATTTCCTTGAGAAAGAGGAGATTGCCTTCCTGGATACAGTGGAGGCACGCGTCCCCGGCACGGCGGTAGTCAGAGATGTCTTTCCCTATTCCATGAACAACAACGGCCTGACCGGGCACCGGCCGTTCAAGGCCCTGTGGCAGTGGGTCAAAGACCTTAAACTAAAGAATAAATTGTTGATGAGCAACCTGGTGAACCTGCGCAACGTCTTTCAGGTCCTCATCTCAGCCGACAGGCGCTACGGCCCCATCTACAACTATGGAACATGCGGGGTCATCCTCGATGGCCTGCGCCGTAAGGGCTACCGCGTAGGCAGCAGTATACCTGTCACGCTGATCGGCTATAGCGGAGGAGGGCAGATCTCCGTTGGCGCAGCAACCTACCTTGGACCAATACTAAAAGCGCCGATCCAGATCATTTCAATAGGCGGCGTCATGGC
Organism: uncultured Ktedonobacteraceae bacterium; assembly: GCA_955652655.1. Lineage (GTDB taxonomy): Bacteria > Chloroflexota > Ktedonobacteria > Ktedonobacterales > Ktedonobacteraceae > UBA11361. The sequence goes on from CATPCK010000634.1 coordinate 4,195, forward strand.
CGATGATCCGGGTTTCGCAAACGTCCGCCACCTCTACCACTTTCATGGCGAAAAGGATCCCGTACAGAGTTTGGGGAAGATCCTCTACGCAGGCCGCTGGCCTATACTGCCTCATTCCCCCTGGAATCAAGCCAAAGCGGTGGGCAAAATGAGCATGATCGATGCGGGACCAGTCACACATAATGATCCTGGAGGCTACTTCCTTCAATCTCTCGCGCAGAAGGAAAAGGGAGATCACTTCCAGGATCACATCATGGATATGATCGTTGAGATTGTCAATCATCCTACAGAGGTCGTGAGCTTGCCACTCGAGAAAGATCAAGCAGCTGTGTTGCAAAAAGAAAGTTGAGGGGATGCATTCCTCTCTTCAATGCCGCTGCGCTGTTAGCATACATGTTCTGGCGAATCACGGATTGCTATCATCAGTTTGGTGATGAGCGTAAAGTCTACGAAGGGTGAGGTTTACTTGAAGAGATTGTCGACCCAGCTAAGGGATAGTGTTGAGAACGGCACCCGTATCAAACGACGAAGGTCAGTATTATTGGTGTGCCTATAAAGAAAATCACTAGCCAGGGATCATACACGGTGTTCCCTAACCAGTTCAAACGAATGTGTACAGTATAAGAAAGGTTAAGGAGAGTGAATAGTGCCAACATGCCTCCAATGATCAAAGCGCTGGCATAAGCCATTAAGAGCGATCCTCCTGATTTTTTTATGCTCTGTACGCCCGTTCCGAGAACAGATCCAATTACCATGAGCAATATTACCGTGACGAGAAAAATAATCATATCGGAAGGGATCGACAAAACATTGCTAATACTTGTAACTTGTGGCGTAATTGCCCCAACTAACGAGAAAAATACCAGGAAAAAAAAGACAGCGGTACCCTGGATGAGAATCTTCCCAAAATTCATGAGATTCTCCTTCTTTCCCTTGTGGTCACCCACCAGCAATCAAAAAGCATTTGATTTGATCTGGTTCGCCTTCTGAAGGTAGGTTTCTTCATCTGAGCTTCAAAGTGCTCAAGATGAGCACTTTTCAATCTGTCGTTCTTCTTGTGCGCACGATAAACCGAACCGCTCTTTCCAGAGTACGGATCAAATGATCAAAATACATCCTCAGAACGCACTATTTTTGCGAGCTGCGTGAGAGGCAAAGAACATCAAGTGCAGGAGCCGTATAGTGTATTTACACCATTCGGCCTTCCGAAACGAATAGCCTGCCATCTGCTAGACACCCTGTTGCAGCTTCTTGGAGCACCTGTTCGCAACAGATGCATAGGCACGTGTAGGAAAAGGTCTCCTGCTGAATTACTTGAACGAAGAACATGCTAATCTTTGAGTCTACCCGTGAGAACTAACCAGCGTATAAACTCTAGATATTGGATGTCCAGATCAGCCTGATCCATGGAGGTTTGCACATAGGTGTCCAGAAAGTCCCATAACTGCTCGATTTCTGAGAGCTTCCATCCAGCATGGAGCAACTGTTCACAGATGTGATTCAAGGCTGTCTCTTCCATTGTCTCCTCACTCCATGCGTCAGTGCAGGGATTTTACATCGCATCTCATTTGCCAGGAGGTTTATGGAGGGTATCTATGCTTCAGGGAATGTCGAGTCATTCGACACAGGTGCGGCCTCCAACGGACGTTCCTACACATGCATATGCAATTGCCCTGGAAAAGCATACCTACGTCCTTGACGTGCGGAATGCAGCGCGTACGTTGCGATCAGCAAAGAGATAGATCAGGATGATTATCGGAATGATGAGGCTGAGAATTCCTGCTACCAAGGCCTCGCGCAGGACAAACACAACAGACAACCCAAAGATGACACGGATTGCCTCGATAATTGCCGTCGTCCAGTAGGCCCAGGGTCTCAGTGTCCATAATCCCCATGCGAGCGCGACCTCGAAACATCCCAAAAGTAAAGCGCCCAGGAGAGCCAGGCTTGTCGCTGAAGTCATTCCAGCGCCCAGGCCAAGCGTACTGACGCGATTTAAACCCAGGATGAGAACTAACAGAGCGAGAATCGCCGAAATGCCTAATATCGCAGCGATGATAGTGATCCCCAAGGGACGCGAACGGTCATCATATGTTTCCATGTTGCCCTCCAGAAACTAGAATGGTTCTCCATGCTCAGTGATTGTAAAGACACACTACCTTTACCCGTTGAAAGCAACGGGGACATCAATCCTGAAGATTGCTTCGAACTTGGAATACCTCTTTCTTTGTCGAATCCACTCCCTCCTTATCTCCCGTGACACTGCTTGAATTTGCGCCCACTGCGGCACGGACACGAGTCATTGCGCCCGGCTTTGGCGAACGCTTTTTGCAGCTGCGCTTCCTCGGCGGCCAGGATCAGCATCACTTCTGCCGGAGCCCGATCGCGGCGCAACAATTCAGCCATGATGCGCATGGGCCGGTCGATATGGGTGAAGAACGCTTTGTAGCCCGCGCACAGGTAGTTCAACCCCTGCTCTCCATCTGGCGTCTCGAGAAAGCGGTTCTTGGGACATTCACCGTGGCAGGCGAAGCGCACCTCACATTCGCGGCAATAGCGAGGCAGTGAGTCACGCTTGTGCAGACCAAACTGCCGCTGCTGGTCGGAAGCCACCAGTTCGATCATATGCCGCTGTTGGATGTTGCCGAGCAAATACTTCGGCTCGACAAAGTGATCGCAGGAATAGACATCACCGTTATGCTCCAGCGCCAGCGCATTGCCACACGTCTCTGAAAAGATGCACAGTGCGGGCGGAGCACCGGCCCAGGAGGCCAGCGCCGCATCGAACATCTGCACAAAAACGGTTCCCACATCGTGGCGCACCCATTCGTCGAAGATGGCAATCAGAAAATTCCCCCACTGCTCGGGCTTCACGGAGCGCTCGCTGACGATATTTCCCTCCTGAAAGCCAATCGCTCCCCGTTCATTGATGCGCTCAACAATGGGGATGAACTGCATGAAATGTGTGCCGATCTCGTCGCGCAAAAAGCGGTACACTTCCAGAGGATGATCAGCATTGGCGGCGTTAACCGTCGTCAAAATGTTGAACTCCACCTGGTGCTGTTGCAAGAGCCGTGCTGCGCGCAGCACTTTGTGGAAGGTCGGCGCGCCGCCTTTATCTACGCGGTAGGTATCGTGCATAGCTGGTGGACCATCCATGCTCAGTCCAATCAAAAACTGGTGCTCGCGGAAGAATGCGCACCACTCGTCATTCAAGAGAATGCCGTTTGTTTGCATAGTATGCTGGATCGTTGTGCCTGGGCGCGCGTAGTGGTTCACGTAGTCGATCGAGCGTTTGAAAAAGTCGAGCCCCATCAAGGTTGGCTCGCCGCCCTGCCAGGCAATGGTCACCTCAGGGGTTCGTTGCGATTCGATCAACTGGCGAATGTAGGTTTCAAGCAGATCATCTGACATGCGGAAACGGCTATTGGGGTAGAGCTTCTCTTTCGACAGGAAAAAGCAATAGGTGCAATCGAGGTTGCACGTCGCCCCAGAAGGTTTGCTCAACATATGAAAAGAGGAAGGCGCGTTCTGAGGCCATGAAGCAGGTGCATTCAGCATGGTTACGGGGGTGGCTCCTGGCTGTATGACGGGTAATTGTTTCGACGTTTGCATCGGCTTCACTTTCTCGTTATCTTTCCATATGTGAGACACATGATCCACTTCTAGACCGCACATCCTGCAATCTTGCCAGCATGCCAGGACAGACTCATAAACATGAACCTCTGTCATTAGAGTACTTGCCTCGGACCAAAAATACATCCTCAGAACGCACTAATTTGGGACGCTGCGTGAGTAGCGAAGCAGACAAAGTGGCCGGTTTCTCTAGTGTATTTACACTACCACAGCTGAAAGTGGGGTCAGTGGTGGGGGAAGCAGCACGTATGCAGGATCAGTTCATTTGGCGCCAGGACGATGGACGCATAGCTCCTTTGCTACCCACAGGTATGGCTATCCGCATCTATCTGGTCCGACAGCCTATGAGGTGAGGTCTTCCTGCTCCCGGAGGCGCTCACTCGCCAGGGCGATGATCAAGGCGAGCGACCCCAGCGCTTCGAGGTACACCTCGGGCAGCGACTCTCGGGCGCGGGGAAAGGGAACCAGGAGCGCAGGTTGTCCGAGCAGATGAGCTATCCGTATCATGGTTCGATGACGATCCTGACGGGCAGAGTGGCAGACCAGTCTGCGCTCATTGGTGTACTCCATTCGTTGCATGACATTGGCTGCCCGATTCTTTCAGTCGATTCCCGAGAAACAACCTCTGTCTTTCGTGTATTGGTTGAGGCGCGAAAACGCATCGTCAGAACACGTTCTTGCTCACATTCACATGGCCTTCTCGCGTGCCAAACTACGAATGCAGACCTACGACACTTCTCTTCCTCTTCTCTTCCAGGTGTTCATAATCGGGCCTCGCACATGCCAGGAAGACGACTCCAACAC
>CATPCK010000635.1 GCA_955652655.1 uncultured Ktedonobacteraceae bacterium
CACGACCTGGATGAGCAGGTCCTGCTCGTTGGAGAGCGTAAGGCTCGGCAGGTCGGCGTGCTCGTTGCGGTAGTCCCGCACGACGACGACCGCCACGTCCGACAGAGCGGCGAGCGCTGCGGCCTCCCGCATCGCCGGCGGAATCACATCCGCCGGGTGCTCCCAACCCAGGCGCACCTTGCTACCAATCAGACCAGCAATGGAAATCTCCCCTGGAGCGGGAGCATACTGCTCCGGCCGGTCGGCCGAATAGTCGATCTGCAGCGCGTGCGGCTGACCAGCGACCAGCGACAATGTCACCGACCGGGTTCCCAGGGTGATGCCCGGATCGTCGATGAGCAGCCGACCGTCCAGGGACAGGCGGGCCGTCCCCAGATGAGTCAGCGACAGTGTGTACTCCCCGGTTACAGGCGCAGTGAGGCTGCCCGTCCAGCGCACCGAGATGGCGTTGTTGAATTGCTCCGGCGTCTTCAGCGAGGACGCATTAAAGAGGCTGTAGTTGAAGAAGCCAAGGTTGAGAGCTACCTGCCGGTCGGTGCGCACCAGTCGCGGTTCGCCCTCGAAGCGCGTGTTCGTCCAGTACTCCCCACGCAGCCCGTGGACTTCCGGGCCAGAGCCAGCCGGAGTGAGGACCGACGATGGCACTAGCGGCAGGCCGGGCAGCAGGTCGGCCGCGGAGGCCGGGTCGACGCCCTCCGCGTACTCCACCCGCACGCCCTCGCCCACCCGGCGCCGGATGCCCTCCAGTATGCTCACCAGGTACGCCGGCTTCACGAAGGAGCTCCCACCCCCTGTGATGTTGTGGTCGGCGTCACCACCGATGACGGCCACCGAATGTACCTGGTGGCTCGACAGGGGCAGCAGCCCCCCGGCGTTCTTCAGCAGGACGATCCCTTTGCTGGCGATCTCTCGCGCCTGCTTCCCGTGCTCCTCGATGGGCAGCGGACTGACCTGGACGAGATGCTCGAAGAGCCCAAGCGTGAACATGGTGCGCAGGATGCGCTGCACCTTATTGTCGAGGGTGGCCAGGCTCACTTGTCCCGTCTGGATCGCCTGCAACAGCTGGTCACCGAAGAACTTCGCGCTGGGCATCTCCTGGTCGAAGCCGGCATTGGCAGCCTCCACGGTGCTGTGCGTCGCCTCGAAGTCGCTCATCACCCAGCCCGTGAAGCCCAACTGGTGCTTGAGGATGTCGGTCAGCAGGTGACGGTTCTGACAGGAGTAGATGCCGTTCACCTTGTTATACGCGCCCATGATCGCGCCGGCGTGACCGTCCTGCACCGCCAGCGCGAACGGCAGCGTGTAGATCTCCTGCAGCGTGCGCTCGTCGAGCTGCGCGTCGACCTCGAGCCGATTCTCCTCCTGCGCGTTCACATTGTAGTGCTTGGCGGTGGCTACGACGGGGTGGCGCTGGACACTCTGAATGGAGCGAACGGCCATTTGCCCCGTCAAGATCGGGTCCTCTCCCAATGCCTCGAACAGGCGGCCGTACACGGGGACGCGGGCGATATCCAGGCACGAACCCAGGAAGACGTTGTGACCGGTCGCCTCCGTCTCGCGGCCCAACAGCTCGCCATACTGCTCGGCAACTGCGAGGTCCCACGTCGCCGCCAGCCCGATGGGAGCAGGAAGTGCCGTCGCCTTGCCCACGTTGATGCCAGCAGGGCCGTCGGTCATGGTCAGTGCCGGGATGCCGAGCCGGGAGTTCGGTGCGATGTAGTAGGCGTCGTTGGACACCCCGTGGACCATGCTGATCTTTTCCTCCAGCGTCATCTGCGCGAGCAGGAGAGCGGTCCGCTCATCCGGGGATAACGACGTGTTCAGCCACGGTCGATCGTTTGCTGAAGTTGGTGGGTGTGTACTTGTGTCCATTTCCGTCTCCTCAGGTAACTTGTCATCGAAGTTGCCTCTGATGGGTCTACGCGTCAAGCAGACATCAACCTAAGCGAACATGGGCAGGAGAAGCGAGAAAGGAACGGAGGTACCGTAGGGGTGGGGCTTACAGGGGTAGGTTTTTTGGGGCTGAGCCTGGGGAGCCACTTCGTCCCCGTAGGGGCGGGGGAAGGGTGGTGTGGGGAGGGGACGCCTTGTGTTGTGCGTCGCCCTCGTCCTGGTCGGGTGAACGCCTGCCCCGCCTTCCAGGGCGACGCACACCACAATGCGTCCCCTCCCACCCCATCCGCCACCCCCGCCCCTACGGGGGCGATTCCGCTTCCGATGCCACATCGCCAAATACCTACCCTTGAAAGAGGGACGCCTTGTGTTGTGCGTCGCCCTCGCCCTGTCCCTGTACACGCTTTCCCCCACCTGCTAGGGCGACGCAAGCTTCCCCACACCGCATCCACACCGCTCCCGCCCCTACGACTGTGACGCTGCGCTCTCGCCCCTACGGGGACGCCTTCCCTTCAAATAACCTCCTCCTGAAAGACACCCCCACGCCCCTGCACCATCATGTCTCAATGAATGTCAGGCCTCACCCCTTGACACTGCCGGCGCCCAGTCCACCGCGCCAGAAGCGCTGCAGCAGAATACAGCCCGCCAGCAGCGGCAGCGAGGAGACCAGCGCCCCACTGATGATCAGCGTGTAGAGAAACTTATTGGCCCCCCCCGTCGTCACATTCCAGGTCTGTAACCCCACCGTGATGGGAAAGAGCTTCTGGTCGCTGAGCATGACCAGCGGCAGAAAGTAGTTGTTCCAGATGGCCACGAACTGGAAGAGCAAGATCGTCACCAGCGCCGGCGTCATCAGACGCATGGCAATGGTGGCGAAGGTGCGAAACTCCCCGGCTCCATCGATGCGCGCCGCCTCCAGCAGCTCATCGGGCACCGAGGCGCCCGCGTAGATGCGCGAGAGATACACACCGAAGGGACTGACGATGCTGGGCAAGAGCACCGCCCAGTAGGTGTTGGTCAAGTTCCACTTGCTCATCAGCAAGTACAGCGGCAGCGCCAGCGCCGTGGAGGGCACCAGGATAGCCCCTAAGACCGCCGAGAAGATCAGGTTGCGCCCGCGAAAGACGTATTTGGCCAGCGCATAGCCGGCCATGGAGGCCAGCAGCGTGCCCAGCAGCGCTCCCACCCCGGCGTAGATGAGCGTATTGATCAGCCAGCGCACATAGATGCCATCGTTGTAGGTGAACAGCTGCTGCAGGTTGCTGCCCAGATTGAAGCTGGGCGCAAACCACAGCCCGAAGGTGCCGAACAGGTCGCCGGCGTTCTTGGTGGAGGAGACAATCAACCAGAAAAAGGGTACCAGAAAGTAGACCGTGAACACGAACAGGAAGGTCATGGCTCCCACTTTCTCCAGGGAGAACGGGCTGGGATGCCTCTGC
>CATPCK010000636.1 GCA_955652655.1 uncultured Ktedonobacteraceae bacterium
AGTAAAGATAAACTAAAGAATAATAGAAGTGTTAAATACATGAGAGAGTATAAACCCGCGCCAGTTCTAGCTAATTTTTCCTCATCCCCACTTATAATAGCGTGCAAGACCCTCACAGCCTCTTGGGTCGCTATGTCCAACTTCATAGCCGTGGAAGAGGCTGTTGTACCTTTGGAGAGCATCATGCCTATGGGAAAGATCGTCATCCCTCCATTCGCGTTTACGAACCGACACGGATAGGCGGCTCATCCTGGTACTGCTACACCTGGGGGAGAGGTGGCAACATCTTTGACTTCTTGTGTCACTGGTATAAGCTGGATGCCCGTACCATGTGGCAACAGATACAGGCAGGAGAGAAGTTCTGTTGAAGGTGTCGAGATGTCAGGGGCGCGAACTAAATGCTCCCAGGGAAAGCTTGCGGGATATTGAAAGTAGCTATTGCGATAAAAACTGACGTAGCTCGCACCACTCGTGCAGAGCGGTGTTCACTTCGCCGCAACGACACCTACTGGGGTGGCATAATTAGAGCGCAGGCATACCCTCGCTTGTGGATACTGCACCTTGCAGCGCTTCCTCACCGCGCTTCTTGCGCTCGGCCGACCACAAGCCGAACACGTTGCATGCGGGCACCATAGTTCTGAGGGTTCCATCGGCTCTGATATGTTTGTTTTGCTTATGCACACCATGCCGAGCACCGTCACCATTTTCAAGCTTTTCCCCCTATTTCACCAGTTTGTGTGGCTGCCACAGATTGAGCAGGATTGGGGGGAAGCAGGAGTGCTGCGATCAGACCAATGCCTGCTATGACGACAATCGTAATGAGTGCCAGGCCGAAGGTCTGATTTTCCTGGACGAGTGATGTGACTAACACCGAGCCGACAAGGGCCGTCCCAAGCGAGGATCCCAGATTCGAAACGCTTCGCGATAAGCCTGAGATCTCACCCTGATCTTTCTCGGGAAAGCTGGACTGTACGACGTTGACCGAGGATGTTAGCATGACTCCAACTCCCGCACCCATCAGCAGAAGGCCGGGAATGAAGATGAGAATGCTTGAGGTGGCACTTGCTAAGAACAACAGGAGGATCATGCCGACGATTGTGATGACAAAGCCTGAGCGGATGAGGGTTCTTTGGGAATACCTTTTCGCGAGCCTTCCCGCAATTCCCGATGACAGCAGGATGCCGATGGTCGCGGGTGTGAGGATCAGGCCTGTTTGAATGGCGTTGTATCCGCGGACCGTTTGAAGGAAGACCGAGATCACGAAGAAGCTCCCCTGAAGGATGAGCCATTGGATGTTTTGTGTCACGACACCACGCTCGGCCCTGCCGCAGGCGGCATCCGCATGTGGCCCTATCAAAACGAGTATGAAGCCATTCAAGATGCGGTGAGACTTGCCCGCGGCATGACCTATAAGAATGCCGCCGCAGGTCTGCCCTTCGGTGGGGGAAAATGTGTTATCATCGGTGATCCGCAAAAAGATAAAACAGAGGGCTTGTTGCGCGCGATGGGCCGCTTTATCCATCGCCTGGGCGGCCTCTTCCTCACGGGAATAGACGTTGGCACCACCTTGCAGGACATGGTATTGATGCGTTTAGAAACCCCATATGTTGTTACCTTACCTGAATCCCTGGGCGGCCCCGGCAATAGCGCTGTTGCCACTTCCTTTGGCATCTTTCAAGGTATCCGTGCCTGTCTCAAGGAAGTCTTCGGCAGCCCATTGCCGCAAGGTCGTAATATTGCCGTCCAGGGCATCGGCGCGGTAGGCAATGAGCTGGTAAAGTACCTGCTAGACGCGGGCGCAGTGGTTACAATTGCCGACATAGACCAGCATAAAGTCGATGCATTGGCCTCAGAGTATAAGGTGAACGTCGTCCCGCCCGAAAAGATTCATACGCTCGATGTCGATGTGTACAGCCCCTGCGCCATGGGCGCCGTGCTCAATGAACACACCATCCCCGAACTCGGTTGTAAGATCGTCTGTGGTTCAGCCAATAATCAATTGGCCACGGAACAGGACGGTGATCGGCTGGCACAACGCGGTATCCTCTATGCTCCCGACTATATCGTCAGCGCTGGCGGCGTTATCAGTGGCCTGGATAGTCTTCAACCCGGCGGTTTCAACCGTCAGCGGTCAATAGAGACAGTGTCCCATATTTACAGAACCATGGGCAACGTCATCGCTATCTCCAAAGAACAGGGTATTCCAACCTATCGCGCCGCCGATGTTCTGGCCGAGCAGCGCATCGCAACAATTCGCCAGGTCAAGAGCCTGGCAATGTAATTATCATTCAAAGTTTCACTATCCTACCAACAAGTAGAAAGTTCGTTATGACAAGTTCAATATCCGAGACCTCCCGCAAGCGGCCAGGCATGGGGGCGCTGGTCACGCTTTTCCTGGCACCCGCTTTCATTTTCGCGAATATGTATACGACGCAGGCCATCCTCCCTGTTCTCAGCCTCGATTTTCATATCAGTGCGCCCACAGCGGGACTCACTGTCTCTTTGCTTGTGCTGGCGGTTGCCTTTGGTTCGCTGGTATATGGGCC